>JAFNIT010000023.1 GCA_017601345.1 Candidatus Brockarchaeota archaeon
CTCCAAGGTCTGTGAATCTGTACATCCTATGTCTTATCTCCTCTCCAGACTTGAGTTCGAACAGCTCCAGGGGCTCGATGGTCGGTGTTTCAACCTCCTGGAAACCGTATATTTTGAAGAGCCTTCTTATCTCGCTCTCAATCCTGTTCAGCTTAGCCTTCTCCCTCGGCAGGAGGTTTCGCATGCCTCTCAGCGTGAGCAAGCCTTCTTTCAACCTCATTCTCCCCTAGTCTCCTTACCCATCAGAAGGGAAGAGAGCATGTAATAAACTATTTCACTCCTCCTATCTACGGTTGCGATTATCAGCGTCTTCCTCAAAGAGTATGCGTGCTTAAGTATGTTGTAAAGCTTGGTGACCGGAAGGGGCACGCCTTCAACAACCCCGTAAACGAGATACTTCGCAGGCTTTGAACCGTATTCACCAGCCTCGTAGACTTTGAAATCTATTCCGAAGCCGTAGCCATCTTTAACAACGTAACCCTTGTCCCTCAAATCCTTGTATATCAAGTACTTCAGCCAGATGTCCACATCCTCTTTCTCCGAGAGGCGGAGGTATTCGTGGAAGCTGAGCTGCCTATGCTTCTGATAGAGAGCAAGCTTATCCTGACTCATAAGGTACAGTGCTTCGAAAGGCCTTAGAACCAGTAGGTTGTCTCCGAATCTGAAACCGTATCCCCTGGAGTCAAGCCATTCCACAGCATCCCTGTCCGTAACGCATATTTCGTCACGACTCCTCTCTGCTTGAATCGGGAAGAGCTCTTTCTCCTCCATACTCATTTACCACCGGGTGCTTTACACAAGAGTTCTACGATGTCGAACGGGGTGAATGATGCCTTAATCTTCTCGTTAATAAAGAACTCTGTAATCTTCTCGGTTAAGGAGGTTTCTTCAAGAGAACTACCCTCCAACATCTTCTCAAAATCATGCAGCTTCCCAGGCGGCTCAAACATGAAGCTTCCAGAAATACTTACCCTTTCCACATTCTTATCCTTAATCTTTACCCATACTCTTAGGAAGCCGTTAATCAACTTCTTCGAAAAAAAGAAGGTTTCTCCAAGTGATACTGAGTGTTTAAGTTGCAAGTAATTAAGTCTGATTCTTTCAGATATGCTATTCTTCCTAAGCATTTCCCTGCTTTTCCAAAAGCATTTCTTATCGGCAAGCCCGAGCCTGAAAGCGCTTAATCTGAAATTTAACTCATCCGATAAAACTTCCTTAACCATTTCAAAAACCCGCCCTGCCGAGACCTGTTTCCCTAAAACCTGATCCAGCCCTATACAACTCTCCTTAAGCTTGCTTACCCTCTCCTTAATCAACTGCTCCTTCGGGAATTTTAGCCCCGCTATCTCCTCATAGCTCCTCTTAAGGTAGAGCACTGTAAACCAGCTGAGGATACTTTCTTTCTCCAAGTAAGTTACTTCGCCCAAGATCTTGTTGAAACATATTATGTAGTCATTCGTAACTTGAAAGCTTCTAATACCGTTTCTCTTCAGCAAGAGGCTCATTAGAGAAGCATGCATCTCCTTATACTTCTCATCATTGGGTGCTATAATCCCTATTCCAACCTGATTCTCGTCGTGAAGCATCACATCCCCGCCGTGAAGTCTGAAAAAGTAGTCCAAATTCTTCTTACGCAAATAGCTTATTGCAAAATCCTCGTCAGCAATTTGGAAGCATCCTAAGCTAACGCTCTTACCCTTATTCCTATGCATGATTATGATCGGAGCCTCTAGTTTCCTATCTCTAAGGGAAAGGGCTTCGAAAACGGATAAAGCATCCTCAATACGTTTTATCCCCAGATTTAGCATCCTAGCTCTGAAAGCAGCGCTAGAGCCCGATGAAATCACCCTCCTACGTCAAGAACTTTCTCTGGTTGACTTCCACAAGCCTCTTCGGGCTTATTTCTGCTAGCACGTATATCGGCGCACTCGTTTCCTTCTGAAGCCTTTCCCTCCAATCTCTGCCAGTCGCAATAAGGATGAATAAGCCAACTATATTAGCCTTAGCCTTTTCAGCCAGCTTTATTAACGCAACGTCTGTCTCCCCGGTTCTAATAGCGTCGTCAACGATCAAAACCGCGTCATCCTTCTTTAAAGAACTCTTAGGTATATAAAGGGAGCTAACTACTGCAGAACTCCCTATCACGTAAGTAGCTTCAAGAAAGTCCTTAACACCAACCTCCTTATGCTTTTTAGCTATTACGAGGTCTGCACCAAGCTCTTCAGCTATGAAAGACGCTAATGGGACGCCGTCTACGGCTGCAGTCATAACTTTATCTACCTTCTTGCCTGCGAACAACAACGATACTTTCTGGCTGACTAGCCTAAGGAGGTCTACATCCCATATGACGTGAGAAGAATCGAAATATCCTGATTCATCTATAACAAGCCTGCTGATTATAAGCTCCTCCAATGGGATTTTCTCAGTGAGAACCTGGTACAGCTCATTAACCCTCTTATCGGAGGGAAACACATGTCCTTTCGCGTACCTGGCTAAAACAGTAATAGGCAGGCCGGTTATTTGCGAAAGCTCGTGATAAGTATAATTGTTCTTAACCACATTAAGCAGGGATATGAGATTCATCTTCCTCCTAATCTGCTCCAACCTCGGCCCGTTCATTTCCCCCGTAATACGAATCAGAACTCTCTGCTAATTAGCATTCTCATGTAAAAAAACTTACTATCTAGTCTAATTCCAGATTACCCACGTAATTGGGAAAAAAACCTTGTTAAAGCCTTAAAAAAGGCCTGTTTATCAAAAATTTTACATAAACTTGTAATTTTAATATAGGTGTTAAATCCTAAGAGTGGTGTTAAAGCACTCAAACCTCCAGGTTCTATTACTCGTCAACCCTTATTGAGAAACGGGCCCGCTGGGATTTGAACCCAGATTATTACAGCTTAGGAGGCTGCCGCCATATCCAGGTTAGGCGACGGGCCCAAGACTTCTTTATCCCCGGTCTTTTTATATTTTCTGCTGTTCTACGTATGGTTTTAAACAGTTTGGCCGATATCACCTAGTGCTTTATTACTTAGAGTAGTCCGGTAAAGTATGCATATTCTATGGGTAGCCACTTATATTGCGGTCTTTCTGAACTGTTTATTGCTTCTGCTATTGTTTTTCCAGCTACTCTCCCCTCTTTATGCTGAGCAACAAGTTCCAACCTTTGTTGCTTCCTTTGCCCTAACTGTATCGGAGCGCGCACCAAGCTATAAGAAGTACGCGCGGATAGCCCTTTAAGAGCCTTTATTTTGGACAAATATGAGTTTTTATGCCTACGTTAGAAAATGTTTAAGGCAGGCAGCGGAGAAACAGAACCTAAAACTCGTAACCAAAGACGAAAACCTACTTAACAAGTGTAAAAACTCTAACCTTAGACAAGTTTCTGGAAACCAAGCCTTAGCAAGCCTCAATCACGCCAAAAATCTTAATAAGCATACATGCAAATAAAATCTCGAGAAAGTTTCAAAAACAACTCCTGCCCTTTCGAAACTTTAATAAGTGGCTGATAGCATAAGTTTTAGCTGGCGGAGGTAGCCAAAGCCGACGGCGGCAAAGCCCGGTTAAAACGGGACCACCGTAATTTCAGGCGCCGGACTTAAGATGTTACCCATAAGTCATCCGGTCCCGTAGGGGTTCGGGGGTTCAAATCCCCCCCTCCGCATCTTTTCCTCAGAAGAGCCACACCAGAACTTCATCGTCCCAAAAATCAATATCGCCTACCTTTAACTCGTCAACGCTCCTCCCCAGCTCATAGCCCAAGATGCGTTTGGCCAAACCCTTATCGATCAACTCCTCGCTCAGGTTGCTTAGCAGTTCTTTGACCTTATCGAAATCCTCATGGATGAGTTCCATCACTATTTTGTTACTACATCCCGATTCTATTTCACACATCAAGTTGATCTGAGGGATGAACGTCACCTTCCTCCCCTCGGCTACCTGTTTTACTTTAGGATCATTGATGAACCTTCCTGCGATAATCTTTTCGCGCTCTTCGAGCTCCTTTTCAATCTCCTCCATCGATCTACGGTATACTTCGTTGTTAGAGAAAACGTCTTCGAACAGTTGGATCGAGATTGAATACACTTTTGCATTCCCAGCGAAGACCATCGAATTGAACATGCGTTCAGCCAAATCTCCAACTTTCCTTTTATCGCTAACGTACACGGCTATATCTAGACCGATGCCTTCATCCCTTTCTCTACCAGAAAAGTATACGAGACACTCCTTCGTTGTTTCCTTCCATCTCTTATTGACATACTTCTCACAATTCGTTCTGACATCTTCGAACCTATCGCCCCATCCCCAGACAGTAGCGACATTACTTGTCATCTTCCTTTCCTCATCCACCTGTCTTATCAATTGAAATCTTCTTTTATGCTCTTCCCTCTCAGATCCTATTTCCTCTATAAATTTAGATGGTCTTCTTCAGGAATGGAAAAATGATGCTCAGGACCTGAGAACTTTTCCTCTATCATGGGTGTGAATTTCGCTAGGGTGAAAACCTAGGTCTATGAGCATCTTTCTAAGTTCTTCTAATCCTTCCTTACACTTCGAAGAGATTATGATTTCATGCCCGCCTTCTCTGGTCATGGAAATATTTCCATCCCGGAGAAGAAGCCTCTTAGATGGACCCTCTTACCCTCATCGTCAAATATCTCATAGACGGGTGGAACTCGTAGGGCCTTGGCCCATTAATCTCGAAATCCCATAGGTTGTATGCCACTTTCTTACTATAAATTGCTATGTGGTAATGCTCCTTCTCCCTCCCTCGTTTTATAATGTTTAATCATTTTTCCTTTTCCAGGCCCCATCTTAATACTAAAAAGCGTGCGCTAGAATTTATAGCTCAACCTTTTTTTAGACCCGTCGGGCTCAAGCAGGTATGCTGGTCTCTCAACTCCTGCGTAAAGAACACGCTATTTAGGCTTACCGTGCCAATTCCTATGGGTAGGGCTTCCATATAGAGTAAGATTTCCTGAAGCCGTGCTCTCGTCCATAGGTGTACACCTTATATCCCGAAGTCCATGTGCCAATCTTAATGTGAAGCGTTGCATACGGCAGGCTGGTTCTGCTCACGCCCAACCCTACGGATACCGAGGGCCAGTTTCCACCCAGGTTGAAGCTTAGACCCACGCTGAAAGTCCACGCCCAATCAGATCTTTGAGTTAGGGGAATGCTTCTATCAGGAATGTTTTGGTCGGTGATATATGGGTCAGATCCTGAGGCTGAGCCGTCCCAGGATGAGATGGAATAACCTGCGTATATCGGATCCATAGAAGTATCGGCCGCGTAAACTTTCTCCCTGTAGAATCTAGTGTAGGGAATGGAAATATGGCATAGTATGTATTTGAATTGAAATATCCCCATACCTTTCAGTTTACCAGTGCATGCCGGGGTTGTGACGCCACTCTCGAGCGTTACCACCGTGCTCCCGGGAGAGCTCCAGTCAGTTATATACCTGTTTAGATATGGGTCCCATGTTCTCTCCTTTGTTTCCACATCCACCTTCGCACCAATAGGCCATACTGAATATGCCCAGATCTGGTCCCACACAGCATACTCTATCACGATTGTATCCTTCCATGTTTCACTGTCCGGAGGAACACTTAAAACACCGACTGACGATGGAGCCTCGCGCCCTAGGAGCTCCTCTAGAACAACCTCGGCGGAGAAGGTGTCTATCGGCCAGTTCATGAAGGTAGGGTCGAGAGCCGTAGTTAGGCTTCCCAAGAGGCCGGTTTTCTCATCGTACGCAAGTATCCAGATATTAGTTGCGGGATAAACGTCCACCTCCTTGCCCAAGCTTGGCAAGTAGAGCCTATTCACCTTCACCCTTGGAATCGCGAACAAAAACGCGTAAACGCCGTTTTTCCCGCCTGAGCCCTTTGCTATGAGAATCGGTCCCCGGTCGGTCAGATGGAATACTTGGATAATAGGATAGGGTGCCTCGCAACCGTTTCTCGTCTTCACTCTGATGAGTATGTTGACATGTTGAACATTCGGGTCTGTTAAAGGCTTTGCAGCTGCATATGCCAAAGGTAGTACTAGAACGAGTATGAGGAAAAGCATGATTACTACAGAAGCCATATCGGGTTTAGGTTTACTCGCGGCCATCGCCATTTGATAAATAAGTATCGGAGGTATATATGTATTGTTCAGAAAAGTGTAGTTTTCGACTAAGATATTTGATAGTGCACTAATAGCTCATTGATAAACTAATTTTGATTACTAAACGTCCTATAATGCGTACAAAATACACATTATAACGACTTAAACATAGCCGAATACGCTTACTAAAGTATTGCTTAACGGTAAAAGTGAAGCTGAAACCAGCAATACTCCTCAACCGTCAGGATATTTCTTCTTTCAACCCTATATTTCATTTCCACACGCTTTCTGCAACCGTCTGGTTCTATTAGGAACACTGGTCTTCCAACTCCTGCGTAAAGAACACGATGCTTTGGCTTAACGTTAAGATTGTCGATGACATTTTTCCCATCGAAGTATTGCGATTTCTCTCCCAGCCAAGCTAGATGCTTCCTCTACTCCTATCCGGTAGAACTCCTTATGGTCACTCGCTATTACGATTGCATTAACACCCTGAACCGCCTGCTTCCAATCCTTAAGGATCTCAATGTTCTTGCCTTCGACTTTTTCGACAAGCGGGTCACAGACCTTAATCCTCGCCCCAGTTTTTCAATGAACTCAAGTATTCTCAGGGCTGGGGAAAACCTAGTGTCTGAGGTTCCTCCCCGGAAGGATAATCCGAGGAGTGCGAAGCTGCAACCAGACGGGTTCATGTTTAGAAACCGGATTGCCCTGATGATCTTTTCGATGAATAGTTGCGTTGCTGCTTCATTAATGTTTCTCGCCAGCCGCGTGATTTGAAGTTGTAATCCTTGTTTAAGTCCCGTATCAATTATGAAATAAGGGTATACAGGTATGCAGGCGCCCCCTACGCCAATCCCGGGACTATGCAGGTGTGAGAAGGGCTGGGAGTTAGCTGCTTTTCTTACTTCATCATATGACACGCCGATCTTCTCGCAGAGGCTGGCGAGCTCGTTGGCTAACGCTATGTTTACGTCGCGGTAGACCCCTTCGAAAAGTTTCTCGGTCTCGGCCGCAATAGTGCTGGACATTGTGATCACGCCCCTCTTGACGACCGCCCCTCCCCCATCTAACACATCCGTCAGAGGCCAATAGGCCGCATAGCTCAGCTTTTGCTGGGCTAAGTATTTCCCTGGCTCCTTCCTTGGAGACTTCTAAGTTCGTCCCATATGTCAGCTTGAAGATCACTCTGTCTTCTTCTATTTCCGCTTCAGTAAATGTCCCTATGATCTCATCCCCTTTTAGGAGTTCGTACCCGCCGCTTTCCGCTTCGCGTATTTCGTATTCCCCAAAAACCTTCATGACGTGAAAGACCTCGCTTTCTTCTCCTTCCATTTCCTGGCCGCCCTCATGAAATCGTCTCTCATATTGCCCTATCCTTGATCCCCCACCCATTCTATTTCGTCCTCGATAAAGCCTCCTTCATATCGAGCAGGTTGTGAAATGCTAGAACCCTAAGACCAGCTTCCTTATCGTCAAGCATTAGGTCTATTATCTCCTGAGGCATCAACCCCTTACAAGCCCCACAATTGCATTCCTTAAACCTGATTTCGGGATCCCTGAGATCGTACAACCGCCCCTTCTTATAATAACGTCCGTGCTTTGCTTCTAGAAACCAGGAGAGATTACTATAACTACTTATTCCTCCATACTTAAGCCTGTGACCGATACCGTAAAGTAGCAATTCGAAATTTGTTTTAATCTTCTTAGAGAACCACCTTAGGCTCATCAGGGCGCCAGGCAAGAGATCATCCAAGAGATTGTCTTCGAAAAGCTCCCTGACGGGCATAGCGAAGGAAACGAATCCCATCTCAACCTGCTTCCTAATGGTCCAGTCGATTTGAAGGTGGTTGGCGCCCTTGACTGAGCCTATTAACGGGATGTCGAGCTTAAGGAAGTCGTTCGCAAGTGAAACAAGTTTAACTGTCTGGGACCAGGATAGGAAGAGCGGGTCATCGACATATGTGTAGCTATCGGGTATCGTTGTAGCGTCTGGCCTAAGGTCGTTAATCAGCTTGAAATAGTCTTCAATCCTAAGCCTATCAAGAAGCTCATCAGGCATGACTAGCGATAGGAAAATCCTGCCGCTGAATCCTAGGAAATCGTGCAAGCCCTTTGAAGAAGCCTTATTCAATACTTCCTCATTTACCAAGAGTTGCCAGAGGAGGACGAAAACCTCGGGCAACTCGATACCGTGCTTCCAGAACCAGGACCTGTCGTCAGCAATATCTATCTCGGACACGAAACCTTCGAGACCAACCTTAACCATTGACTTCCTGTTTAAAGACGGAATCCGAAGCGGAACTCGCTCTTTGCTTTTAACTGGGCAGTACGGTCTGAGAATGCAGAAAGCCCTTGGAGAGGTTATCCCAGTGTATTGAAAACCCCTCTGGCACCGGGCCACGAGGCACATCTTAAACGAACAGCCGCGGCAAAGCCTTGAAACGAAATAATAACAATCTTTACAACCGTCAAAGCCACACCACCCCTTTCTCATAGTAAGATCCCTATTATTTACCCTCTTATAATTTAAAAACCTCCAGAATTATTTAAATAAAGGGTTCGTGGGTTCAAATCCCACCCCCGCATTTTTCTAAGCTTTCTAAATACTTATATTCGTCATTTATAATCAATGGTCTATGAGTTATGACAATTTTGAAAAGCATTCTGTTACTAAAGAATCTTCAAAGGCTATAGCTAAGCTTGTGGTTTACATTGTTCTCTATGTTGCTGTCGCAATGCTCGTACAACATCTATTCTTCGACTTCCTGCCTAAATACGATATAAACATCACAGGTTATGCTGTTTACGCTAATATTCTGATAGCCCTAGCGTTTGGCTACCTTATTGTAAGCAGCATAGCTAATTTCATCTACTGGACTCTTAGGGTTAAGTATACTCACTCCACTGCTGCGGCGGTGAGGAACGTTATTAAAATCATAAGCATAGGTGGGCTTGCAGCAACTATTGCTGGCGGTGTTGCTGGCGGCGCTGCTGGAGTGGCTCTAGGGGGCTTCTTAGGCATGGTGATAGGCTTTGCAACCCACAAGTATTGGGGCAAGCGGTTTCAGGCCTATTCGTACTCATAGTTAGGCCTTTTAAAATAGGTGACTCCGTGATTGTTGCCGGCGAGGAAGGCGTTGTCGAAGACGTAGCCACTCTTTTCACCACTATTATTAAAAGCGATGGGACAAGGGCCCTAATACCAAATAACACTATACTTAGTGGGAAAATATACGTTAAGCAGCAAAAACAAGATTAAACAAAGGCTATGTTTCTAGAAATGTAAATAAGTTTCCACATCGCTAAGGTTTTTCGGACAATGAGGAGATCGAGGTACGAGGATTCGTGACTGTTTTTTCCGCTTCCGAGTCCTAAAATTCGCTCTTAGCTTTCGATATCTAGGGTATGACAATAAAGGGCTCGGCGGCAATTGGTTTTATAGTGCCGGTAATATCGTTAACTCACTTTTTAATAAAACCTTAGCTTCGACATGCTTAAGGCAAAATGTTTAACGCCTCTTTTTTGTTAGAGAATCTAACTAGAATGTTGTTGTTAAATCCATTGCCTTTCCTGCTCGCGCTGACTCTAACGACTTAATCATTATTTCACTTACATGCGCTCCCCAAGATATGTTTGGCAACGGATCCTTGTCTTCAGCTACACATTCTATGATGTGCTTCGTAGAAGCCTCCATGTAATCCCACTGTACATCATCCATAGGAATTACATACCAAGAATCTCCATAGTATCTGCTTGTCTTCTTCTCTGTTTTCACCGCTAAGCGATCTTGCCATATAAACAGGGCTCCTATGGTTCCGTAGATTTCTATCCTCGGAGCATCTCCTTCACCAAACCTTATCTCGTAAGGTGTTATGAAGTTGGATATTATGCATCCAAGGCTTCCGTTCTCCATTTCTAGACAGGTGAAAGTATTGTCCTCTGCGGTTACACGTATCTTCTTAGATTTCGGATACCTACTCAATAAGTTGAAGAACTCCATATATGAGACCGGCGAGCTTGAGAGAATTTCCGTCACGGTTTCATCTGGAACAATAGTTGTCTCCGGAACAGATGTCTTAGCCATACCGACCACTCTCTTTGCAGGGCCGAGTAGGAAGGTTATTGCAGATATCTCGTACACGCCTAGGTCGAAGAGAGGGCCTCCAGCTTCCCTGCTGAAAAAGGTTTCAGAACCCCATGCTGGGGGTCCGCGTCCCAAACCAGCTCTGAACCATAATACTTCTCCAAGAACCCCGTCCTCTAATACTTCCTTAGCCTTAAGGTAAAGTGGCGACTGCTGAACATTAGGCTCCACTAGGACTTTAACCCGGTTCTTCTTGACTTCCTCCACAGCCTTTTTCAAATCCTCCATGTTGGTAGCGAGAGGCTTCTGAACCAGAATATGCTTCTTAGCCCTGGCTGCTTGAGCAACCTGCTTGGCATGAATACTCATGCCGGTGAGGATGAAAACAATGTCTATATCTGGCTCTGAAAGCATATCGTTAAAATCCGTATAATATTTCTTGGCTCCGTAAAAATTCTTAAAATTCGCTGCTCTTTCAGGAACCTTGTCGCAAACTGCAACTAGATCACCATACTTCTTTACGTAAGGAATGTACCTGAGTGCAACAACACCGCAACCTAGGATGCCGCATCTGCCGTTTTCGAAAGGAGTCATGGTTTCTGATAAATTCTTTTTCTAATAAGCTTGTCCTTTATAAATTCCCCATTGGTCTTAACACTATCATGTGAATCCTGCTTACGATAGTCTTGATAATTACCAAGTATGGATAGAAATGATAAGTTTAGTGACAAATCAAAAATTCGAAGAGGAAGAAAATTCCAAATAGCAAGAAGATTACTCCGCTTCCAAGCTTAACATATTTTAATGGTATCTTTCTTGAAAATACTCTTCCCAGCAACACACCCATCCCAGTCAGAATGATGAACGCCATAATGACCCCTACATAAACCATTATTGGAACACCATACTTCGCTGCAAGAGCTATTACAGTCACCTGAGTCTTATCGCCCATTTCCATCAATGCAACCATTGAGAAGGTAGATAGGAAAGTGTATTTAGAACTGCTTTCTCTAAAACAATCTTCTCTTTCCCTTGTTAGAATCATATAGATGCCGAAGGCTAAGAATAAGACTGCGGATACAAGGTTTACTGCCTGCAGTGGCACTATCATTCTTAAAGCATCTCCGATAAAAACGCATATCATGGAAACGATGATGAAAGCCAGCATCGCGCCAGTGAAGACTACAAGAGTATTAGAGCAGGATGACAGGCTTATAATAGCCAGCTGGGTCTTATCGCCCAGCTCAGCGAGAATGATTAGCAGGATGGATGCGAACAGCGGAGTTGGATCCATTAATACTAGATTAAAAACCTAGTATTTAAGGCTGAGCCACTAGAATGGTTGGGGACAACAACTTCTTTGAAGAATAAAATTTTTATCCCACCGTTATTCTTCAAAATAGCAGCGGCGTTCGTCTAGTCTGGTCAGGACATCAGCCTGCCACGCTGGTAACCCGGGTTCAAATCCCGGACGCCGCATGTTTCTCCAGATGTTTTCTTTGCATAAAAGTTGGAAAAAAAGGCTTATTAACATGTTACTATTGTTGATAGTAGCTTAAAATGAAAACCTTTAGAAGCATCCCGCCATACGAGGTGTCTGAGAAATCCGTTAAAAATTCAACGATAACGCTTATTCTAATTGGGGTTTTAGTAGGATTACTAGCAGGCTACTCCCTTAGTGTTCTAACGATTCTAAGCCAATTTAATGACCTTCAAAACAGGCTCTCAACCCTTGAGAACCGTGTTTCAAACCTCCAATCGACATGGAACTCTAGCGTAGTAACAGTCTACACTTCAGAGGGGAATTTCTCCCTATCCCAGCTCTACGAAAAAGTTAGAGATTCTGTTGTACTGGTAACTGGGACTGTCGTGCAATACGATATCTTCTACAGGGCATACTACAGCACTACCCAGGGATCAGGCTTCGTATACAAGTTTGAAGATCAGTTTGTAGTGATCACTAACTATCACGTTGTTCACAACGCGCGTGACATTATCGTGAGGTTTAGCAGTGGTAATGCTTACCCGGCTGACGTAAAGGGTTATGACCCGTATTCTGACATCGCCGTCCTATTAGTGAATGCTCCACTCGAAGAATTTAAACCCCTGGAAATAGTCAGCTCATCAACGCTCAAAGTAGGTGATCCAGTTGTAGCAATCGGAAACCCCTATGGCCTAGCCGGCTCAATGAGTTCAGGAATAGTTAGTGCACTCGGCAGAACTATAACTGAGGACCTTACGGGAGGGTATCCGATAGCCAACTGTATTCAGACAACTGCTCCAATAAACCCGGGAAATTCCGGGGGGCCGCTTTTAAACCTTCGCGGCCAAGTTGTTGGAATAACCACAGCAATAGTAAGAGATTCCCAAGGGCTTGGCTTCGCGATCCCTTCAAACACGATTCTGCGAGAAATCGAATCGCTTGTTAAAAAAGGCTCTTACGACCAGCATCCTTGGCTCGGTGTGACAGGTACAGACATGACTTACGAGCTAGCTCAAGCAATGGGTGTCGACACAACATACGGCTGGCTAATAACCAGCGTTACACTAAATGGACCTGCTGCTAAAGCGGGCTTACGGGGCGGAAACAAATACGTTACGATTAAGGGAACAAGAATTCTAGTAGGTGGGGACATCATCATAGGAGTAAACGGGGTAAAGGTTTCCAGCGGAGACGATCTTTTCTCTTATCTTGAAGAATATACTTCTCCGGGACAAACCATTACGTTGACAATAGTTAGAAACCGCCAGGTAATGGATGTTCCTGTTACACTTGAAGCAAGGCCGCCATTGGCCTAAGCATTCTTAGGCATATTGATGGTATTAATTCAATGGGTTGTTTTCCGAAGGTTTTATTACAAGGCCCTTCTCACTGAGAAGCATCGCCATATCTATTATACGGGGATCATAATTGCGTTCTCTGCGTTCAAGATAACCTGGTACGTGTATGCTCCTCGTTCTATCAGAACTAAGTTTTATGAAAAAGGGTCTTTCTAAAGGTGTTCTGAAAAATATTGGAGGGAAATACTGTCTTACAAATGAGATTTGAATCGAAGCAAGTAGATATACGCTTAAAACTCCCAGTGCGATAACAAGTATTGACAATGCCATCGAATAAAATAGGCTGTTTTTCTCAACGTCTTCTCTCCTGTTCAACTTTTCAATATTCCTAACTCTGTACTCGAGCTTGGGATGTGTTGAAAACAATGTTCCTACTGAGATTGGAGAAGACAAGAATAAGCTTGACATTAAACGAGTCGTAAAGCCTTCTCCGTGTAATTTGAGAGACGCCTTGTTTATCTTAATTATTGCTTTTTTGAACAAACACGGGTTTCCTATTATTTTAACACAATCCTCGTCGGCAAGATTTTCTCTCTCCCTCTGGGCTGATGTTGAAGAAAAATGTGCAAATGGGTTGAAAAACGATATCATCGAGAGGGCTGTGGACAATGTTTTAAAAACAAAATCATGGTTTTTCACATGAGACAGTTCATGGGCTGCAACTGCAACTAACTCTTTCTTAGTTAAAGTTTTTAAGAGGCCTAGAGAAAACACGAGTATTGTTCTACGTCCGTATCCCATCACAAAGGCATTTGGTCTCAAATCCTCTACAAGCCCGACTTTAGGCGGGTTTATTCCCATCCTAACAGACAGCCTCTTAATCTCTTTTTGCAGTGATTCATACTCTCCCTGGTCAAGCTCGATGACGTGAAAAACTCTTCTTACAATCCTGTCGCCTAGAGTCGTTGTCACAATCAGGTAGACTAGGGCAATCGCAAATCCAACAGCATATAGAAAGCTGGTTACAGGTAAGACCGGAAGCAATCCATTGGTGTGAATAATTAGAATGTATGATGGATTACCAATAGGGATCGGGGGTTTAATTAATAAGGCTGTATCCAACTGGTTACGGATAAGAATCCTTGATTCGAAAAAGAATCTTCCTACCGGCCAAAGGATATTAACTGTTGCAAGCAATACGGGGAATGTGAGGGGGATTAAGTAACAAATGCTTTTGACCCTCGTGGTTAAAAGAAGATTATACTTGGTAAAGAGCTTAACGCAGATGAACGAGACTACTAGAAGAATTGTAGAGTAGTAGAAATAGGGTTGGAAAACATGCATTAAAATATTGTTTAAGCAGAGCATTACCCCATCATCCTCTCTTTAAAGCCTTCTCAAGCTTTTGTTTCAAATCCTTAGACTCCTGTTCACTTGAGGAAATTCTTTCAACAAGATAATTTGCAACTATTTCTCCAAAGTTTTCTAAGAGGCTGTTTAACACCTCTTGTACTGCCGACTTCTTAAAACCATTTTTCTCAAGCCTAGGCCAGTAAACGTAAACAATCCCACCCCTCCCCCTCTCTTCTCTCCTGTCCAGTAGCCCTTTATCATAAAGCCTGTCCATTGTAGTCATGATCGTAGTGTACGCTACTTTCCTCCTCCTCTTAAGCTTCTCATAGACTTCTCTAACGGTAAGCGGTTTCTCAGAACTCCACACGACTTCTATCACGTCCACTTCCAATGGTCCTAAAAATGCTTTAAGCTCTCTTTCTCCAATATTGTATCGCGATATTTTTACAGGTTTCCGGGGCATTCGTTAACAAATTTGCTTAAAGACTATTTAACTTTTTATTACAAATTACTACAAACAATAGTAACGTTTATAAAGAGGCTTCCTACTATTGTTGATAGTAACATGAATAAAGCAGGAGAATTTAAAAAAACCTTCATCTCACGATCCGGAATTCATACGCTTACAATAATTGTCACCGTAATAGGTTTATTAATTAATTCATTTATTCCAGTTTACTGCCAGTCCTCCGGCAAGTCTCAAGCATCTCAAACGTCTCAGCAGACATATACTGTTTCCGGAGTTATTAAAGATATCAATGGTAATCCTTTGAGCTACATAGCACTCACTATTTATGATGCTTCAGGAGGCTTCGTAACCAGAACTGTCACGTTTTCTGGTGGAGGATTCATAGTGAGTCTCTGTCCTGGAACGTACAAGATTCAGATGGGGAAAAAGGGATATGAAAGCAAGTCTATTATGGTTAGCGTTATTAATTCTCCCGTTGACTTAGGTGAAATTACCTTGGATTATGCTCTCAGGATTTCGGTGTCTCAAACCTATTTAAGAGTAAAATCTTTTTCAACATTAACAATACCAGTATCCATAGAGAACAGGGGGGCGGAGGAAGAGGCTTTAACAATTCTAGTAGAGGCTCCAAGCGGATGGGGTGCTGGAGTCTATTCCGGTTCAGCTGAAGTGGTTAACTTGACGCTGAGTCCAGGAGTTTTACAAAACCTGGAATTGAAAGTAAACATTCCTTACAATGCACAAGGTCTTTATAAAGTAGTGGTAAAAGCACTGGGTTCAACAACCCCCGAGAAAACCGTTTCAATATATGTGGAGGAAAATGAGGTCCAAGTGTTAAGTTCTACCTATCCCTTCCTCCAAGCCACGCCTGGCTCCGCAGTAAGCTTCGACATAGTCGTCAAAAACGTTTTGACAGAGAGGCTTACTGGAGTCTTGACTGTAAGCCTTCCTGAAGGATGGTCAGGAAGTATACTGAAGAGCGACGGTACTAGCCTCTATGGAGTTTCGTTAGAACCAGGTCAGTATGTGAATGCTAAACTGAGGATAAACATCCCCGTGGAAAAGGTTGAGGGGGATTATGAGGTAACAATATACTTTAAAACAATCGAGTTTGAGTCAACGCTTTACCTTAAGGTCCACGTTGTTAAGGGGGCTCCCAGCTTAAAACTGTTCACAAGCACGCCTTATGTTGACGCTTATGCTGGAAGCACCGCCAGATACAGTTTATCGATTGAAAATACGGGCAATTCAGATGGAACTGCGAACTTCAGCGTAAAGGGGCTACCGTCTGGTTACAGCTGGTTGATTAAGGATGATTTTGGAAACGTCTTATCGAAGATATATGTGAAAGCGGGTGAAAGCAGGAACCTTAACCTGTTTGTGAATACGCCTCCACTGGCTGAACCCAACATTATACCAATGATATTAGAAGCTAGCTCCGGCGATTCTTTTGACAGGCTGAACCTGAGCTTAGGAATACTGGGCTCCTACAGCATCTCCTACGTGACACAAAACTTCTATTGCGAGACAACAGCCGGAGAATCAATAGTATTTCAGGTTGAAGCTAAGAATAGTGGTTACAGCTCGCTCTCAAACCTAATGCTTGAAGTTTCAGACATACCAGATGGTTTCAGCGTTAAAGTAAGCCCAGAATTAGTATCTATACTCAAGCCTCAGGAGAACGCTGTCTTCTCGTTGACTGTTACAAGCGATGCTGACGTAAGCCCTGGCGACTATTACATTACTCTAAGCCTTAAAGCAGATCAGAGTCAGGCGACTGCCCGCAGCTTGCACGTGTATGTGAAGCAAAGAGGAGAAACTATTCTAATCGGAGTCTTAATCGTTGTAATCATGGCTGTGGCAACATTCATGGTATATCGAAGATATGGTAGGAGGTGATGAAGATGGATTTGGCCATAGAAACCGAGAACCTTGTCAGGATATACGGTAAAGGAGATTCTGGAATTAAAGCTCTCGATGGAATAAGCATTAAGATACCTAAGGCCAGTACCTACGGCCTCTTCGGTCCAAACGGTTCCGGGAAAACAACACTGATATCGATACTCGTAGGCCTGCTTCTACCTACGAGTGGGAGTGCAAAAGTGCTTGGATTCGATGTCGTTAAAGACTCCGTCGAGATAAGGAGGAGAGTAGGGCTTCTTCCTGAGGGCTTCGGTTTCTACGACAATATGACTGCACTTGAAAACCTCGTCTTCTTAGCTACTTTAGATAAGATACCACTGGACCAGAGGAATAGGAGGGCGCTTGAAGCACTTGAAACAGTTGGCTTAAAAGACAGGGCTAACGACAAGGTTTCAACGTTCTCAAGAGGCATGAAACAGAGACTCGGCATAGCCCAAGCCCTGTTGAAAGATCCCGAGCTCCTGATATTCGATGAGCCCACAGTCGGAATAGATCCCGAAGGTGCTGCTGAATTCAGAAACTTGGTTAAGAGAATGAACAGAGAGGGTAAGACAATCCTCATGTCTACACACCTGCTCTACGAAGTAGGTATGGTGTGCACTCACGCTGCAGTAATACGTGGAGGAAGGCTTCTAGTTCAAGGAGGCGTAGAAGAACTCTATCAATCCGTTAGGGAAGCGAAGGGATACCGTTATGAGCTCCGTGTTAAACCCAGTGGCGAGATGCTACTGCAAGAAATAAAATCGATATCTGGCGTAATAGAGATAAGGCAGAGTGAGAATGGTGTGACAGTTTTATCTAAAAAAGAGATATGGGGCGAGCTTCTAACCCTTGTTTCAAAGCCCCAGTTTAAGGATGCAGTGGAGTCTCTAAAGCCAATAGAACCTTCTTGGGATGAAATATACCGTTTCTACCAGGAGGGTGGATAAAAATGATAAGCGATGCATTATCCATTGCACGTAAGGAATTCACAGACACTATAACGAGCAAGAGGCTTTGGTTGATAGTAGGTGTATTGCTATTGTTTTCAGTAGCCAGTACTTACTCAACCATTTTCCAAACAATAACTGCTTTTCAACAAGCAGGTAGACCCGTAGCTTCAGTGTTTTCTGCAATAGCCACAACAATGGCTTACATGGCTCCACTGCTCGGAATTGCATTAGCATTTGATGCCGTATCTGGGGAGAGAGAGCGAGGAACGCTTAGGATATTGCTTTCAAGACCAATATATAGAGAGGATGTTATTAACGGGAAGATAATATCCGCCTTAACGGTGATAAGCTTAGCAACAACCATATCCTCTCTCGCAGCAGTATCCATCTCGATACTTCTGCATAACGTTGCTGTAACCATAGATGATATTGCAAGGATCTGCCTGTTCATAGTTTTCTCGATAGTATTATCATTCGCATACTATGCGTTCTCGTTATTCATTTCAACGCTTTCGAACAAGTCAAGCCATTCGCTCATAATTAGCATAGGTATCTGGATCTTCTTCGCATTCATACTATCAGTAATAAGTAGCCTTATTGTAACCGCCGTCTTAGGTCCTCCTCCTATGAGGAGCTTTCAGGCTTTTAACATGTTCCGAAGACAACCTGGAAACTTCACACCTTCAAGCATGTTTCCACAAGAGTACTTAGACTACATGAGGAAGGAGGCGGAGATCTCAAGCATGATCCAGGCTTTCTCAATAAACTACCACTATACGCAGATCACCAGCCTACTATTCGGCTATGCTACTAGGCCTATTGAATTCGGACAAGGAGGAAGAACATTGGTCAGCATTCCGACAGTTATTTCAACACGTCTCATAGACATCGTAATACTCATAGTCTTCCCGATAATTTTCCTATTTGCATCATACATGGTGTTTACTAGGAGGCAGGAAAAATAGGATAATCTTTAGACGAGTGCTTTAATAATATTTACGATGTACTAGATCGGTCTTGTTCTGTAGTAAATGCTAACTACCATAGCCTGTTTTATATGGCAGAATTGTTCTGCTGGCTGCTTTCCTCCTCTTCCTTCTTCCTCTCTCCGTAAACCAGGGTTTCAAAGACCTCGTCGGCTGCTTTCCGCTTGCTGGGCGGAAGCCTCTCCCTGTTAACCATATGCCTCTTCTTCGCAATCCTGTTCCCCAACGGGATGACAACACCGCAGAAAAGCCCAACACCGGTGATGGAGTAGGCTAGGCCTTAGCCTGCCTCCGTCAAGGTACCTAGGAGGATGAAGGCTAGGCTGGCTACCCCGCTAACGATGAGCGCCACAACCTCCTTCTCAACCCCAGGGATAGGATCCCACTTAAGCTTAGTCTCATACCCGATCAGTTTATCAATCTTCCTGCCGTAATAGAAGGTAGGAACCAGAGAGAATACATACACTATAGCTATCGCTATAAATAATGCATGCTGTCAACGATAATTGAAACAAGTATTGAAGTATTAAAAGTATACCAACAGTAAGGAAACTATTACTATAACCAAGGATATACGTTTCCTCTCTTTCGCCGAAATTCGTTATAGAGACCTCGTAGGATGCTGATCGGCCAGGACAGAATCCATGAGGCAGAGGGGAGTTCCTCTATACTCCATCGTTAATGCTCCTGTTTTTCCTATTAAAGGTAGTTTACCCGCCACAGGATCTCCATCGTAAGTTTTAACATGTACTTCTCCAAGCATTAACAGATAATTTATTAAACTAATCAAGTCTGATGGCTCAGATTCTATGTAGAAAGGATTTACCTCCACAATGCTTCTCGACGCGTTGACACCGTGTAAATACTTAATTATGTGTTCATTAAAACTGTAAAGGTGTTCTCCAACCATTAATCCACGCGAGTTCTCGACTATCGCTATAACGCCGCCGCATTTCAAGACTTTACCGTTAGCCTTCAAATCTTCGAACACGTTTCTCGTCATTTTGACTGGGTAGTAGCCGAAGTTGATAACCCCGCTCCTCTCTCGGAAGCCGACAGCACCCTCTAAATCAGCCCATTCAACA
>JAFNIT010000004.1 GCA_017601345.1 Candidatus Brockarchaeota archaeon
AGTCCATGCTACCTTCCAACGGTTTGAAAAGGCTGGCGAACCTGTTGAAAACGCTAACCGCCTTGGAGCCCATACGGTAAACGTGAGTAACCATACGGTTGACCTTCACCACCCATCTGAAGCCACGAGGGGTCTTCCTGGACCACGAGTAAACCTGGCTGCCAAACGGGAACCTGTAGAAGCTGGCGTTAAGCTCAACACTATTCAGGCCAGAGTTGTTAACATACCAGTCAAACCCATCAGGATTCCAGTCGTAGCTCCAACCTGAAGTGCCTACGAAAATGTTTCTCCTCAACCCTCTTTCAGCAGCCTACTCCTCCTTGTCGAACATTTTCATCACACCAGGTATCTTCTCAACAAGGTCTGAGGCGGTTATGTGGAAGCCTTTCTCCTCAACAGCCTTCAAGCCAGCCTCCCCATGAACATAGGCTGCTGCAGCGGCTGAGGTAAACCCGCTGTTACCCCAGGCTAGGAAGGTTGCGATGATGCCTGATAGCACGTCTCCGGTGCCGCCGACCGCTAAACCGGGTGTAGCATGCTTGTTCACCTTAAGCCTTGAACCGTTTGTAATAATTGTTTCAAAACCCTTCAGTAAGATAGTGAATTCGTATTTCCTAGAGAGTTCTATTAATGTTTGAAGATTTTCAAACCATTTTTCTCTAAGCTCCTTCCCGAATACGTATTTGAATTCTCCATGGTGTGGAGTTGCGACAACTCCCTTAAGCAGTTCTGGTGATGATTTGAGTGATTTAAAACCATCTGCATCGACTACTGTGGGCAACGATTTACTCCTAGCTTCTTTAATTAGGCTCTTAACTGCTTCGACAGTTTCCTCGCGGAGACCTAGGCCAGGGCCTATCACTAATGAATTAACATTCTCCATAGGTTCTGAAAGCAAATCCAACGCTTTATTAGTAAGGTACCTACCGGGAAGCTCGTATACAACGAGATCAGGAGACATCGCTCTAATCGAACTTGCCACGGACTCCGGCGCCGCTACAATAGATAAGCCGGCTCCAACTCTGAGCGCCGATAATGCTGCCAATGCAGGGGCACCCGAGAATTTTTCACTACCCCCCACCACCAGAATGTAACCGTAATCTCCCTTGTGAGAGTACTTTTTCCTGCTCTTAACAACCTTCCTAACATCTCCTGGACCCGTGTATAATTCAGCTTCTAGAGGGATACCTATGTCAGCTACTGCGACTTCGCCAGCATATCGATACTTCTGCAGGAAATCTTTGGTTTTATGAAATGTTATTGTGTATGATGCTTTAACGATTAGGTTCTCTCCAGTGCTCTCTGGACCAAGCCCAGTTGGAACATCGACTGCAAAGATAGTCTTATTAGAGGAATTTAATTCCCTCACAATTGAGGCGAATGGCTCTTTCAAAACTCCTCTAAAGCCTGTACCCAGCATCGAGTCGACTACGCAGTCGCATTCCTCAAGTAGCTTCTTGATAATCCCCGTTTCTGACGAATCGTTAACCGTAATCTTTTCCACATCATCCATGTGTAAAAGCAGATTCCAATTGGCTCTAGCTTCTACGCTTCTAATATCCTGTGGCCTGCCTACGAGAACAATTGTAACGTGAGCACCCATATTTCTCAAATGTCTAGCTACTACGAAACCGTCTCCACCATTATTACCGGTGCCGCATAAGATCAGGAATCTCTTTCCCTTAACATTCGTTTTTAAAGCTATGAATCTCGCCGTTTCTGAGCCGGCGTTCTCCATCATGCATATTCTTGAGAAGCCTAGGGATTCAGCATTCTCTTCTATAGCGGCCATATCAGCACTCGTTACGGCTTCAGGAAGCAACGGCATTATGACGCTAATCCATTTTTCCATTGTAGTAATTATTTTGGAAGCGGCTTTTAAGAATTATTAAACACCTTCGAAATCCGAGAAGGGTAGATTGGGACGAAGCGGCTTGCTGAAAAGCCTTAGAAAAATCATCCATAACAAAGAAGTTAATGAAACAGTTTTAAAGAGGATTAAGGATTTTGAGGAAATAGGGAAAAGCAGGGAGAAAGTGTTTAGTGAGCTTTGTTTTTGTATACTTACTGCCAATTACTCTGCTGAAGGAGGGTGGAAGATACAAGAAGAGTGCGGTGAGGAATTCTTTAAGCTCGACGAGCATCAACTTGCTGAGAGACTTAGGAAGCTTGGATACAGGTATCCCAATAGTAGGGCAAGATACATAGTTAAGGCGAGAAGTATCTATGAAGACATTTGGAGAACCCTTAAGAGCGGAAGGGATCCTTCAGAAATCAGAAGATGGATTGCCGAAAACGTGCCTGGATTAGGCTTTAAAGAAGCCAGCCATTTTCTGAGGAATACAGGTTTTAAAAATCTTGCGATAGTAGATAAACATGTTTTGAGAGTTCTATATAGATATGGTTTGATGAGAACAATACCGCAAAGACTCTCAAAAACTCTGTATCTGAAGATAGAGAAGACTCTTCTCAAAGTGGCTGGTGAATTAGGGATATCTCCGGCGGAACTAGACCTCTATCTCTGGTATATGGATACTGGGAAGATACTAAAGTAGCGCTTTCAAATTATTTCGAGCGGGATTTTAACGATTCTACCAGTCTTAGCTGACTGATAGGCTGCTAATGCTACTTCAAGAGCTTGCCTTCCACCCATACCCGTGGCTACTGGCTCCTCATCCTTCTCGATTACTTCTATAAAGCTCTCGATCATCCTCCTATCAGCATCAGCACCGTAATAAGAATAGTATAGTGGGGAACCTGATCTTACAACTGAACGTTTGATCTAAAAGCATCTATTACCATATAGCCATTCTCACAGAAAATACTCATGTAAACATCGCCCAAAGTCGGGTAGGTGTCAGGCCTAGACCAACTGCAGTCTATGCTCGCATTAACACCTCTCCTAGTCTTCACCATTATTAGTGCAGCATCCTCAACTCTGAGTTCAGGCCTAATGTTACGTGCAATCCTAGCGTAGACGCTTGAATACTTGTCTCCGGTGTACCACCTGATTAAGTCGGCAACGTGAACAGTATGGTCCATTATGCATCATCCACCAGCTAACTCTGGGTCTCCAAACCAGAGGTCAGGGCTTACCATGATTGGTTGAAGTTATGGCTAATATTTCCCCAAGAGCTTTAGACTCAAGGATCCCTCTGGCTTTAACAGTAGTATCGTGATACCTCATTACGAAAGCTGTTTGAAGCTTAACACCTTTTCTTCTAGCTCTGGAAATAGCGTCGTCAGCATCCTCCAATCGTATTGTTATCGGCTTCCCCACGAGAACATGCTTACCCGCTTCTATACATGCAACCATAAGCTCGTAATGCTTAGAGTTTTCCGATGAAATTATTACAGCATCTTCTAAAAGAGTCATGTAATCATCATAAAGCTTCCTAACGTTGTAGGCGTCCCCAGCCTTGATCAAGCTTTCCCTAGAATTGTCGTATATCGCTTCTAGACTTACGTTAGGGAGTTTCTTCAAAACCGCAGCATAACTCCAAGCATGAATATGTGCAAACGAAAACATGGCAAACCTGATCATTTACAACACTTCCTCCTCCAACGGTAGCTTGACAGGCTTACCTGTAAAAATCGATTTCAAACCTTCTTCTCCAGGTACAGGAGGCGGCTCGTTTCTAAGGATCGAGTTGACAAAACACCTGATCTCCAAGTAATAACCGTCTTTGAATAGAGGAGTTAATTCCTCCCTTAATCCGCCAGGCCTGTATATCGAAAGGGTCGCTGTCGACTTATTGTCAACGCTAAGCATTCCATGTGTTCCTGAAACCTCGATAAATGATGTAAGCGGAAACCCATCCGGCATTATCCAGCTTCCTTCAACGTAGCCAAGTGCTCCGTTCTTGAACTTAAGTAGTGCCTGAACATAGTCAGGCGAAGAAGCGTTCTTATTAAGGTAGCTTCCACCTTGAGCATAAACTTCCTCAACCTCTCCGATGCACCAATTCAAGAAATCAACATCATGAATACTAAGGTCAATAAAAACTCCTCCACTCTTATGAACGTCATAATGCCACGAGTCTGGAGTCCATGAAGGAAAAGCAGACTGCCTGCATGCTCTTTCTAAAACAGGTTCTCCGATTTCTCCTCGTAGAATAAGTTCCTTAGAAGCAAGGTATTCCCCCCAGAATCTTAGCACGTGTGCCACCATAAGTTTTAAATCGTTTTTCTCAGCCTTTCTCACAATCTGAGAGTCTTAAAGCCATAGGCTTCTCCAAGAGAACGTGTTTCCAGCGTCAAGTGCTTGTAATGCAAAATCTCTATGGGTATAGGTGGGCGTACAGATATCAACTATGGAAACATCCTTATCTTGGATTGCTTCAACCGGATTCTTTGAAGCCTTTCTGAAACCATATTTCTCTTTGAAAAACATCAGCTTCTCCCCGCTTCTGCTGAAACAAGTTACGAGCTCTACCTCAGGGATACGGATCCACCTTTCAGCATGAACATCCCCTATGAAGCCACATCCTAAAACACATACTCCGAGTTTTCAGTCATGCAATTTAATAATAAAAAGGCGCTTAAAATTCCTTTTTTACCAAGAGCTCTAAACTAGCTCCACTATGTATTCCCGCCCGCGTTTAATCTTCCTTATCAAACCCTTCTTCTGAAGCTCGTTCAAAACCATTGAAGTCTTAGATTTTGAGAAACCTGTAGCCTCCTTGATCTGCTTCTGGGCCAGCTTGCCTCCTGAGTTTCTGAGGATTCTCAATATCAGCTCTTCGTCTGAAACCATGTATTCCTCGGGTGGCGGCGGTAATCCTCTCCTGCGACGGTACAGAAGCAGCAGGGTAGAGACTATTATAAGAAGAACGACTACTACTAATAGCAAGGTTGTTATTGGTGGAAGCTTAAGGCCTTCGGTCTCACCAGATTTTTCGTAAACCGAGAATTCTAGTGGTTGCGAGAACCCGCTGATCTTGTATTTAGAATCAGGCGGTAAGCGCACTGAAACACTCCACAACCCAGTGATGTTTGGAGTATAGTTGTCTGAGAAATAACCATTCTCTCCAATAGCCACCTCTCTGACTGTTTCTAAGCCATTAGGATTCCTGTAAACGATTTGAATAATTAAGTCAGGCACAGGTGGGCTAACCTTTCCATGAATGCTTATGGAAAGACCTTTTTCAACTCTATCGGTGCTTGGCAGAAATTCTTCGATGGTTAAAACCCTACTTTGGAAAACTAGCTTAGGCTCACCGTCAGAGAAATCGAATTTACCGAACCAAATTTTTTTCGAAGCTTCTTCTCTTGAAGGAGTTGGGCTTATCAACTTCAGAAAATAATCGTCAACCAGTTCGGAATAATCTATTTCAAGCATCTCGTCTGGAAAAAGATAGAAGCCTCCTTCGAAAACGTCTCCGATTTCAATCGTGTTAGCTGTCTTAATACCAAAGTTAATCCAAGTGAATCTGTATTCGATAACTCCAAGCTGTTTTAATACCCCTTTTATATCAATTTCTAGGCTGAAATCCTCAGCCCGCATTAACCTACCCGTTGTAGAAGATGCTTTGTCAACCATACTGTCTATAGTTGATTTAAAGCTTGAAAGCATATATTCCCTGTTAGCACTCTCCATAAACTCTTGGAAATCTGCCTTCTCCTCTTCCGAAGACAATGGTGTTAAAAGCTCTACTATCCACGTTGCTGAAGAATCCTTATGTAGGATTATCCTGTAATTTGTTTGAAACTCGAATTCTCCATTAACTGGCAGTGATTGCTGTAAAATAAGCATTGCTAAGAATATTGGAATAACTAATACGATGGTTTTGCGCAACATTTGAGTTAAAAAAAGAATTCGGAGAAATATAAATCTAGGGGTTACTTTTTCCCCTTGCCCCTGCCCTGACCCTTATTCTGAACCTGCTCCCTAACTCTTTCCCTTACCTCTTCCTTTATCCTCTCGTGAAGCTGCCTCATCTCTTGCTGGAATCTGTGGTTTTCCTCAACGATCTGCCTTGCAAATCGTTTGTTCTCCTCAGAAATGTTTGCCTGTAACGCCTTCAAGGCTTCTTTACTAGTTTCCTTAGAAAGGCTTAAACGGGTTCTTATTTCAAGCCTTATTCTGTTCATCTCCATTATGAATTCCTCGCGCGTAATATTGCCCTGCCTTAACATTTCCCTTAACCTTTCCATTTCCCTTTTTCTCTCTTCTATGCAGAGCCTTGTCTCGCTTCTAGTCTGATTTAACAATCTGAGCCTCTCATACCAAGTGTTTTCTAACATTATTCTTCTCTGAAGCCTAATTCTCAGTAGGTTTTCCCTATGCGTTTGAGTAATGTTCCTGATTAGTAATGACATATTCTTACCTAAGCAAGACGGTAGTGTTTCATTATCCAACGATATTGTAAAATCGTCTGTTGGAATCGTAAGATTATCATCGTATTCATTCTCTGTATAGTTCCCATTGTTGGATTCGCCGTTTCCTAAAACTCGTGGAGCAAACGATAGAATTATTACAGTTGCAATAAGCATTGCTGTAACCATGAGCAGTATTTTCAAAGCATCCTTTTCACCAGTATTGCAACCATACATCCTTAAACCACCTCTTGAAAAAGAGGTTTTAATTTTGTTGCTAATAAATGTTTTCAGCACCATTTTTGTTTTAAAAAGTTCAAAAAAAGCCAACACGTATTTTAAAAATTAAAAAACGTTCATCTTTCTAAATAAAGACGATTTTACTCCATTCCTAAAAATACATCTAAACTATTAATAGCCCCAGTCCGATTAAAGATGGCGGAGCTCATTTCAGCATCAAGGTCAAGACTATCAATTATTCTCCGAGAACCATCAGAGTTAGTGACTTCAATTCTTGCATGGTCGAAACGATGTATTATAACAGGCACCTGGCATACTGTAAAAACCAGCATATCTTTATCGAGCTCTATGATCTGTTGCTGCCCTTCGACATCGTAGTATAAGAATCTTCTTGGGCTCTTCAAGAATTCTGAAGGGTTTATCAGGTGTGTTCTGAATTTTAAACACCCGTCTTCAACAATTACACCCGTCTCACCTAGTCTTGAAATAATATCTTCCTTAACCTGTCCCGTCATGCCAGGTTGTTGTGCTCCAGTAAAGCTTGGCGTGTGAGAATAAGGATCTGTGGGAAATGCCCCGTACTGGCTGGGCGGCTTGTGTACACCGATGCCTTTACGAATTTCGTAATAATGCGTTTTCAAGCGGTTTAAAAGGGCCTTATCCTGATTCATGCTTGCAGCCTTACTCAAAACCTCTTGAACTGCTACTAGTAGTTTCGACACCATGTGCTAGTAGATGCATCCAAGTCCCTCATACTTGAAGAAAGACCCGGAGCGGCCTGTAAAAGACTGGTGGTCGAATATTTTTTTCATAGATTTCTAGAATAAGCTCAGCCTCTTCCTCCACCAGTTTGCGATATTCTTCTTCATTCTTTAGGGCTTCAAGCGCCCCTTTAAGCACGTCGCTGTTTCGAAAAGCCGCATTAAAATGTATCCCGCCGTTTACATCACGGACTATGATGCGTTTATCACCGCGTTTTAAAAGTTCGGTTAGAAGCCTCGATTTCTCGACTTCGCTCTGGGGAATATTATTCTTCTCCAGAAATCGGGGTAGCTTACGGTCTGGGTAAAGCATGTAGCTATTTTGATCAGCACGGTACAACTTGCCTTCCCTTAATGAGCCGAGTAGCGTGGCAGCTTCTTCGGAAGATAATACTCCAGAGCTTAATACTGCTACCTGGCCTTCTAACATCTCGTATAGGCGGCGAATCCCAATTTCATCATTACTTATCGTAATCAGGTTATACGAATGATACAGGCCATCGTCACGCTTATTGGCTCTGATCGAATGATCAATATGTTGGAGAGCCAAATCGCAGAATGATTGGAGTTCCTCGATGGATAGTGTTGTTTGAGCGCCTGAAAAGCCTTCCGTATAAATCCTACTCCTGTAACGACTCCCAGCTTTACCGAGGTCGTCTAAAACCCTTTTACGATCCTTATCAGATATAGGCTTGCCCAGCAGGTTTAAGTGTCGCTTCAATGCATCATAAATGTCTCGGAAAAACTCTCCAACTTCGAAAGAAATGCTGATTTCACGCTCCTCAATTTCTCTAAAGAGATTTTTTACAAAAAGCAAGGAAACGTCGCAAGTAGCATAGCGTTACTACGGACACGCCGTAACCAACTAGTGCATTGTTTGCATCATTCCACTCGGGTCTCTGCGTATTCATCCAGATTCCTGCTTCGGGAACATAGTTTGACAATTTGGCGAGCAATATAACTAGCAGTTTCTCAATAAGATTTACATGGTATATTTCACCGTTCTCATCTTGGACAAGTTTACCATCCGTACCAATCATTGATACTTTTTTCTGAATTTCCTGGTTGAGGGTAAAGTCGAATTCAATAGTTTTCCGAGGGTCATTCAGCATATCTTCATACGGCTTAATTCGGTAGGGAATGTTTGCGTATGCGAATAGTCTTCGCGTAGATAGTTTTGCAATAAAACCTGGATGGTAGCGTTCTGATGCTTCTAATAGTCTTAGAAGGTAAATCACTTGGTGATCACCCCAATAGCCTACGTATGACCATGGGTCGCGTGGATCAGGAACTTCCCATTCAAACCCCTCTCTTGTAACGCGGTATGGATTATACCCGTCTGGCGTAATGGCATCAACAAACTTGAATATCATGTTTTCAACATACTCGGAGAGAGAAAGTGCTAGTGCTTCCCAATTCTGGAAGATATCCCGCCAATTTCCCTGATAGTTTAATAAGATTATACTTCTGAAGTCAACTCAGATTAAGCCGGGTAACCTGCTATAGGTGGAAAACTGTGTTTAGATTTATGTTTCTTTGAAAACCTAAATTATGCTTGCGAAGTCTTGTAGAGTTCAAGAAGATTCCTAACTCTCTTCTTAACGTTAGGGTGAGTGCTTAAAACCTCTACAATGCTCTCCGACACAGATATTTCTCCGTAAGCAAATTCTTCAAGAGAACGAACATCATATGCTCTTCCGAATCCTATTTCAGCCCCTACCTCAGGGTCTGCAATAAGAAGCGCCTTAAACGAAGCATATCCAGCCATCGAGACCTTAGCCCTCTCCGGCACCCTGGCGTTTATATCCGATATTTTTACTAGGGCGCTTGCAAGGCTTAACGGCCCTCCTTCCGAAACTGTGGAACCATGGTAGTCAGCATAGTACTCCCTACTCCTGCTGAAACTGAGGATGAGGAGAGTCAGCAAATAGTACACTGCCATACCTAGCATGCCTACGAGGAGTAAAAGCCCCCCGTCACCCCTGTCTCTGCTTGAGCGTGAGGAATAAAAGCCCGAGTAATAGAGCGAGTACGCTATCCAGTAGACTATAGCAGGAAGAACTGAAAGAAACATCATTATTTGAACATCCTTATGCCTGAGGTGGCCGAGCTCATGGCCTATGACTGCCTCAACCTCAGACTCGTTCAAACTTTTTAGCAAGCCCCTGGTTACCGCCACCCTTGACCCTGTCAGAGGACTGCCGTACGCGAAAGCGTTTGGCAGAGGGATGTCTGAAACCATTATCTTAGGAGCCTTTTTTAAACCACTCTTCTCAGCAAGCCTTACTACGCTCTGCTCAAGCCATGGAAGCTCACCCTCGTTCAGAGGTCTGACGCGGTAGATATAGTCTATCAAGTACGGCCCGATCAGCCACTGGATGAGGTTCCATAACACTACTATGGGTAATAGCATCAGCAATGGGACTCCAACAAAAGATAGAATAAGCGCTAGAAACCCTGTAGTCACTGCAATAACCAGCATCATCGTAGCTATCATGTTAAGCCTCAGCTTCCACAGATTCATTCTAAGTCACCTCCTTCATCACTGCTTCTTAAAAACTCAGATATAAAGTTTATTTAAGCAAAATATAACGAGTGGGCTATTCTAAGAACGTGTTATCCCCAGCAAACTTATTAATTTGCAGTAGGATTGCCTGTAGCATGCCGGTTTGCCCAGTTGACATAGGCAGGTATGGTTCCGTAGAAATGAGGAGGATCTTTGAAGAGGAAAACAGGCTTCAGAAAATGCTTGACGTTGAGGCAGCATTGGCAGAGGCTTTGGCTGAAGTAGGTGAGATACCGCGTGAGGCTGCTTTAACAATAAGGAGCAAGGCTGTCTCAAGAATAGTTACAGTCGATAAGATTAGGGAGAGGGAGAAAATAACCAAACACGATATAGCTGCGATGGTAGAAGTACTCTCAGAAGAGTGTGGAGAATATGGGGAGTACGTTCACTGGGGGGCTACGAGCAATGATATAACGGATACAGCACTAGTCCTACAATTGAAGGAGGCTTTAGGTATAATCGGTAGGAGGCTGGTTTCCATAATAGAAATTCTTTGCGAAATGGCTAACAAATACGAGGATTTAGTAATGCCTGGGAGAACACATGGTCAACACGCCATTCCAATAACGCTTGGATTCAAATTCGCTGTTTATGCTGCTGAGCTTGCCAGAAACTATGAGAGAATGCTACAGCTTTCAAAGAGGGTTTTGAAGGGGAAGATGAGTGGAGCAGTAGGCACGATGGCAGCCTTCGGAGAGAAGGCTATATTAATCGAGGATAAGACTATGAGTAAGCTGGGTCTGGAACCAGTTGAAATAGCAACCCAAATAATTTGCAGAGACAGGTTTGCTGAACTAGTGTTGTGGACAGCACTGCTTGGCTCAAGCCTAGAAAGAATAGCTGTTGAAATAAGGAATCTTCAGAGGACGGAGATAATGGAGGTTGCTGAGGGCTTTGGAGAGCAGCAACGTGGAAGCAGCACAATGCCCCAGAAGCAGAACCCTGTTGACAGTGAGAAAGTATCTGGTCTCGCTAAATTGTTAAGGGGCATGGTGATACCTGCTTTAGAAAACATCCCGCTCTGGCATGAGAGGGACCTTTCCAATTCTAGCAATGAGAGGTTTACAATACCCTTATCCATGATAATAATTGATGAAATGCTAATGACCATGGAGAATGTTCTTAGAAACCTAAGGGTTTACCCTGAGAACATGGTGAAGAATCTTGATTTGACGAGAGGCAGGATAATGAGCGAAGCCGTCATGATGAGGCTGGCTAGGAAAGGCATGGGAAGGAGGAGAGCGTATGAGACTGTGAGGAGATTGTCTCGGAAAGCCTCTGCTGACAATAGGAGCTTCCTAGAGGTCCTAGAGGAAGACCTGGAAGTCGCTAAGTATATTAGTCGCGAAGAGTTAATGGAACTCATGAATCCCAAGAACTACTTGGGGAAATACAAAGAGTTAATAGCCAGAGCTACCTCCTACGCTGCGTCTAAAATAAGTGCAGATGTAAAAACATAGTCGTTAAAGACAGGGATAGCTTTGGATATAGACAGTCTTGTAGAATTGATTAGAAACAAGGCTTGGAAGCATTATTCTCCAGAACCCGGGCATGACTGGTTGCACGCCGAGAGAGTCTACAGAATGTGCATGAAGATTAGAGAAAGAGAAGGAGGCGATCCCGAGGTGCTTGCTGCAGCAGCATTACTTCACGACGTTGGTGTTCAAAACGAATTGGAGCAGAACGTAGACCACTCGGAGGAGAGCGCTAAAATCGCAGGCGAAATACTTCGCGAAATAGGTTTCTCAAGCCATAAGATAAAAAAGGTCCAGGAGGTGATTAGGCAACATAGATTTAAAAACAGTGTTAAAGCAACTACTTTGGAGGCGAAAATTTTACAAGACGCCGACCGCTTGGATGCGATTGGAGCAATAGGAATAGCGAGAACTTTTTCTTACGGGGGTAGTAGGAAGGTCCCCATGTATTCTGATGACAGGAATGTTACCTCCACTCTTCAACACTTCCATGATAAGCTTCTCAAAATAAGAAGTGTGTTAAACACTGAGACTGCTAAAGCAATTGCTAAAGAGAGACATGAATTCATGGAGGTTTTCTTATCAAGGTTTTTGAAAGAGATTGAGGGAGAAGCTTGACCCTATATTTTTAAGTAGCCTTCTAAACATTTCTTCCGGGTAAAGGTTGGTGATGCAAATAGTTTTCATAGGTCCAGCTGGTTCGGGCAAGACTACTTTAGTCAGTAAATATGGTGAGTGGCTTAACTCAAGCAACCAGAGAGTTTCCTTCATAAACCTTGACCCTGGAGCAGAAGAAGTACCGTATTCCCCATCATTCGACATCAGAGAATTCTTTACTGTCGAGGAAATAATGAGGAGGGAGAAACTAGGTCCTAACGGAGCCATGATAAGAGCCATGGACATGTTAGCTGAGAAAAGCAGCGAATTGATTTCTAAAATAGGAGCTTTCCAAACAGATTTAATACTCGTAGATACCCCTGGTCAGAGCGAACTCTTCGTATTCAGGAGCACGGGGCCGGAAATTGTTCGAAGCCTATCTAGGATCAGTAGGACTATAATAGTGTTTTTGATTGACGGCCAGTTGATACGTTTTCCAAGCGACCTTATGGCTATGTTCTCCCTGGCAGCAGCATGTAAGCTGAGGCTGAGCGTTCCACTTGTCCATGTAGTCACCAAGACCGATACATTGGGGAGGGCTGACCTCGATCTTCTAATGCAGAATCCAGAGTATTTGGAAGATAGGATCGTTGAAGAAGAAAAAGGGCTTTTACAGGAGTACATGCTAGAATATTCTAAGATTCTTCATCCCATACTTAGAAGACAGAGGACAGTTTTTGTTTCAGCTATAGTTGGTACAGGATTTGAAGCATTAGAATCCATTATACATGATGCTATATGTGAGTGTGGAGATCTCCGTTGAGCTTACCCCAATATATTTTGATGAGCTCCTCGTAATACTCCCCCGAAGCCATACTGTCTTCAATAAGCTTGACTAAAGAATAAATCTCGTCGAAAAACACAATATCCTCAGCCGATACGCCTCTTCTCCTCATTTTCCTCACCCCCCTTATTCCTAAACCAGCCTCCATTAGTGTAAGCGTTAAGACAGTATGTTTCAACTCCTTAAGCTGATTTCTAAAACGGTCTGCGAACAATACGACTCTGACCTAAATCATGCGCGAGGTTTATTAAAAAGCTCATGGCTCTAAAAAGCATGGATATCGTTGAACTCTTGAAAAAGATTCTTGATTATGCTATTGCATCGGGGGCATCATATGCCGAGGCCAGGTTTCACAACGATTTTGAGAAAAGCATTACTTTAAAAAACGGAGAAGTCGAGGCAGTTGAAGCAAGTTACGAAAGAGGCGTAGGCATTAGGGTTATTGTTAACGGCGGACTTGGTTTCGCCTCCACAAATCTTCTCAAGCCTGAAACAATTACTCACGTTATAGATAGGGCTGTTAAAACGGCTAGAGCATCCTCTTCATTAAAGTCTGTTAGCATAAAGTTCTCGGATGAAGAGCCTTACTCCGTCGACTGGAGAGTTTTCGAAAAGAAGAGCCTAGAGAACTGGGGCTTAAAAGACAAAGTTGATTTCCTGAAGAAACTGGATAGTGAGATTTTAAGCCAGAGTGTGAACGTTTCATCCAGATACTTAACCTACAGTGAGGAAAAAACTGAGAGAGTATATGTTAATACTGAGGGCTCGCTAGTATTAGCAACGGTTCCACGACCCTCGTTTTTCGCATTAATAACTGTTTCCGATTCGTCCAAGGGAGTCATACAGAGAACTCTTCAATTCGGAGGATCCGGCGGCTTAGAAGTCGTAGATTCTTGGAGGCTTGAGGAGAAAGTGAAGGAGGAAGTCAAGGTTCTCCGCAAGATGCTCGTAGACTCTGTAATGCCTCCGGAGGAAATCATGGACGTCGTCATCGGAAGCGAAGTGACAGGCATAGTGTCGCATGAGGCTTCTGGACACCCTGGGGAGGCTGACAGGATACTGGGCAGAGAAGGGGCTCAAGCAGGAGAATCCTATTTAAAGCCGACAGACATAGGGAGGAAAATAGGAAGCGAAGTCGTCAACCTGGTTGACGACCCTACTTTACCGGGCTCGTACGGTTTCTATCTTTTCGATGATGAGGGGGTTAAGGCTAGGAGAAAATATTTGATAAAAGACGGTAGGATATGCGAGTTTCTGACGAATAGAGAGACTGCTGCAAGCCTCGGGATTAAAAGCAACGGATCGGCTAGAGCCTCCGGGTACAATGTTGAACCGATAGTAAGGATGTCAAATACATTCATGCTTCCAGGCGAATATACTTTAGAAGAGCTTTTGAACGATGTCTCTAAGGGAGTCTACATCAAGAGCTTTATGGAGTGGAACATTGATGATAAGAGGTGGAATCAGAGATACGTGGGGCTGGAGGCCTACATGATAGAAGATGGTAAAATAACCGTCCCGGTGAGAAACCCAGTCATAGAGATTACAACTGAAAAGCTTTTCTCAAGCATTGACGCTGTAGGCAGAGACTTGGATTTCACAGCAGCAACATGCGGTAAGGGAGATCCCATGCAGGGAGTACCTGTGTACACCGGAGGGCCGAGTGTGAGAATCAGAAGAATCAGAATAGGGAGGGTTGAATGAAATGGCTGAACTACAGGAGAAAGTGTTGAAGAAGCTCATGGAAAAAGGTGTTGAAGAAGCCATAGTAATTCTTAGAAGCGATAAGAAAAATTGCGTAAGGTATGCTAACAACGAGCCTACCGTAGCTTTCTCTGAAGCGGTAGATACCCTAACAATATACAGTAGTATCATGGGAAGGAGCTTCCTAGGAAGCTTTGAAAACGTTTCCGAGGATTTTATCGAGAAGATAGTAGACGAGGTTGTAACCATGACTAAGAATTCTCCACCCTCACCATATTATACTCAAATACCTAAGGGACCATTCAGTTATAGGTCTGAAAAAATAGTGGAAAGAAGGATAGGAAGGCTTGATGAGCAGCTGGTATCATATGTTTCAGAAGCCGTTAAAGCAAGTAAGGAGGCGGGTGCAGAAAGAAGCGCAGGAATAATCTACGCTGATTACCAGGAGGAGAAACTCGTTTCTTCAACGGGCTTAAGTTTACGAGAGGAGGCCTCATCCATAATTCTGAACCACCGTGCTTTCGCAACTCCGGAGGCAACGGGACAATGGGTCTCATGCTCTACAACTCTAAGGGATTTCGACCCCTATGATGCTGGTAGGAGGGCTGGCGAGATAGCTAAGATGAGCCTTAACCCAGTTCCTATAGACGAGGGAACATACGATGTTTACATGGGGCCACTGATATTTGCAAACATAATGAGTGAGGTAGCTAGCTTCTCCTCAGGCTTCCTTGTGCAAATAGAGATGAGTTTCCTCACCGGAAGGCTTGGTGAAAAAGTCGGCTCTGAAGAACTCACGATCATCGACGACCCTACCATGCCTCAAGGCCTCGGAGAGAAAGTTTTCGACGACGAAGGCATACCTACTCAGAGAACAGTAATAATTGAGAAGGGTTTTTTGAAAAACTATCTTCATAATAGTAGGACAGCTAAGGTTGCCGGAGTATCTTCCACAGGAAACGCTGGAATAATATATCCTCACCCTTGGAATATTGTAGTAAAGCCGGGTAACGTGAAAGAAGAGGACATGGTGCAGAAGCTTGGAAAAGGACTATACTTGACGAATTGCTGGTACACCAGGTATCAAAACTATAGGACTGGGGACTTCTCAACTATCGTGAGGGACGGGGCCTTCTACGTTGAAGACGGAGAAGTAAAGAGAGCTGTTAAAGGATGCAGGATAAGCGACAATCTGCAAAGAATAATTTCCGATGTAGAGGCTCTTTCGAACAGGCTCTATCCGATCAAATGGTGGGAAGTTGAAGTACCGACCTACGCGCCGGCAGCAATAATCAGGAACGTTAAGATAACAAGGGCATTCGGCTAATGTTAAATCAAACCGGTAATTATTGCCATACCCACTATAAGCAGGAGTACCCCTGCTATTAATCTCATATATCTTCTTTTTTCAATCCTCCAAGCGTCAATTTCTAATACGCTCCTACCGAAGTAAACAAGGAGGAGAATGATGATAAGAGGTAGAACTATTATTAAATTATACAGGATGAGAAGCAAAAATCCCTGAAGCGTCAACCCTGTTTTTGAAAGCGGGTAGATTAGGATGCTTACGTATATTGGACCCGTGCATGAAAAACTGATTATTGATACAATTATCCCCAACACGAACCCGATTATAATATTAATGTTCTGAGAATATTTATTAAAAATTCTGTTTAAGAGTCCTGGATGCTCTAGGCTAAAAATCCTTCCATAAAAGAAGAATTCTTTAAATTCTAAAACACTGAACACGATGGCGATTAAACCAAATAAGTAGCGCAGCATGGTGGGTGAAGGAAAATAGCGAAGCATCCCTATTGCTTGCAATAAAATGAGGCCAATACCGAAATAAAAAACTAAAATTCCTGTGATGAAGGCTCCGCACATTAGTAACATGCGTTTCGAAGAACTCCCTTGGAACGCATAACCAATTAGCGAGATTATTGCAGTAAAGGTACAAGGATTTAAAGAACTGGCGATAGCTGCAGCAACAGTACTTGCTATGAACGGTAGGGATAACGATGGGCGGTGGCCCTCCATAAAGCTCCTTATTATTTCACTAGCTTTATCATAATAATCGCCGCCACTATATTCTAGTATAAGGCTTTCTAGTTTCTGAATAATATTCTCCTCACCAATTAGACACGTATCTCCTATGAAAACCGCAGGCACCTCCCGGTCTTCTTCAGCTATGTTAAAGCCTTCAGAAAGGGCGATAAACAATTCTACATTAGTATCGTTATTAAATATGTCAAACTTTCTAAAGGTTACATTAGGGTATCGCATCTTAACCGTGTTGATATGATTCTCAGCTCTTATGCAATGCTCGCAGCCTTCTGTAACAAAGTAGTAGACAGTTATATTCTGAGGAGAGGCTTTAGCAACCATTAGAAAAACATTAAAGAAGAATATTACTATAAAAATAAGCCATGAAAAACTTTCGAGATATCTTTGCGTCAAATCTAAGATCCCGATTTAAACATGAACGTCTTTGTAACACTTAGGCTTAAGTTATCGTATTTAATTCTGCATGTTAGATTATTCAACCCGCTTTGAATTCCATAACAAGGCGAGCATGGAATATCTATGTTAATTGATTCCGTGTTTAAACCTCTGTTAACAGATACTTGCCACACCTGTGTGTTAAAGATCCATTTGTTGTTTACAACATGCTTATTGAAACGATTTTTGAAGCCGGATATATCGATGGCAACATTCTCCAAATTCTTATTGCTAAGTATTAAAATCGTCAAATTAACATTCTTATCAACATTCGCTACATACTCCTCTTTATCTGTAAAAATTGAAAGGATTATTGTTAAATCGTCTCTCGAAAAGATATTTGTAGCAGCTTTTTCTAATCCGGAAAGATATTTATTGGCCTCCTCAATGTTTTGAAGAATACTTAGGCAGGAAAATGCTAAACTACTGTTTGTACGCCAGTGTTGAAAGAACTCAAGAACAGTATGATTATACTCGCTACCCATAGCTAGGTAATTGAATTCATTATCAAACACTATGGCTTCAAGCTCAGTCGCATTAGCGTGCTCTATTAGAAAAGATATTCTTTTAGGCTTCTCATAATATTCTGAAAGACAAGCATTCGCCTCTTTGAGATCTTTAAAGATAGTTAGGTATTCTTCAGCAAGACTCTGATTAAGACACCAGTATTGGAAGAATTCGAGAACAGTAGTATTATATTTTCCATTTGCAGCCAGATGGCTATACTTGTTGTCGAATAGTATTGCAGTCTCGTAATCCGTCAAATTAAGACTCATAAGCAAAGATATTCTCTCAGATCTTGAAGTGTCTTCACCAGTACGATTGAAATAATATTGGTAAGTAGAAAAAGCACTAATCAATGCAATAATGACTATTATCAATATGATTGCTTTATTCGGCATTACCTCCATCAGAGATTCCTGATATTTAAAACTTTTCACCGCTTTAAAAACTCCAATTATCTTTTTGATTATAAAAATGCATGAAGCATGATTAACTTTGCCTATCTTTTGATTTAAAGTTAAAAAAGCTTTTAGGATTACTTTTTGTAATACTTGGACAAAATGTCCAAAATAAGAGAGAAATACAGAGGGTCTAGAACATTTGCAAGAGATATCGCATTATTATCATTATTATCAGCCTTAGCCATTTCTTCAAATTATGTTTTAATAAGTGTTCCAAACGTTAAGCTCATGGATGTCATAATCTTCGCGTCCAGCCTCGCGATGGGAATGAAGTTCGGGACAACTCTTGCCGTAGTTATATGGATCATCTATGGGACATTAAATCCCTGGGGCTTCAGTTTACCAACGTTGGTAATAGTTATTCTCAGCGAGATGATCTATGTTCTCTTTTCTAAAATCGCTTTAAGCTTTAAATCTGAATGGGGTAAGGCAAGTTCTTATGATTCTTTGTTTCTCGGCTCCTTGGGATTCTTCTCCACCCTTATTTACGATATTGTAACGAACAGTTTCGTCGGATACCTTTTTTACGGGTCTGTCATTATGGGATTGCTTACAATGAACTTCCCCATTCCGATGGGACTAATGCATGAAGTTTCTAATGCATTTCTCTTCCCGATAGCTACGCCAGTGATATATAGTATGATAAGACGAGTGGAAAGCAAAATTTAAATAGGAGGTTGTCTTGGACAAAATATCCAAGATGAAACCTCCGCGAAGTGTGTGGTTCGTCGCAACAGTATTCCTATTTACAATAGCAATAGGAGAGGCCTTGTTTTTGATTAATTTAAAAATGCAGTTGGAGAGTAAGGAAAAGGCTTATTCAGGGTTGCTAAAAAGCATCGAGGGTATAACCAATAGCGTGAGCATACTCATAAAATATGATAATGGCACTAAAACATGGTTTAACAATACTAGAGTTCCAGTGGGCTGGTCGCTTTTTAACCTAACCAATTACGTGACGAACGGTAGGGTTGACTATCAAACTACTTTCGGCGTATTCATAACGGGCATAAATGGCGTGGGCTCGCATGATACTTACTATTGGATATGGTATAGATGGGATCCTGTAAAGAAGGATTGGATGCTCGGCGAAACCGGTTGCGACTCATACTTTTTAAATGATGGAGATGTGCTAGCATGGTATCTTGTTGATACGAGCAGCTGGCCGCCGGAGAAGCCTTAAAGTTTTTCTAGAGAAGACCATTATAACTTGGCGTGGAACTGGTTTTAAGGAGAATGGCGAGGGAGTTTGAAAAGCATCCTAAGGATTTTAACATAGGTCATATTCTTTTAATTCTGTTTTATGCTGAAGAGGGTTTATCCAGGTCTAGGCTTAAGGAGCTTTTAGGCTTGGGTGAAGGGTCTGTGAAAAGCATAGTGAAGTATATGAAGAAACACGGATTACTATCTACTTCCAAAGCGGGGAGCAGGTTGACAAAAAAGGGTTCAAGCATACTTAGGAAAATAATGGTTTTTGTGCCTAGGATTTGTAAGGTTAGCTTAGAATACTTATCGGTTGGGAAAATCAATTATGCTGCCATACTAAGGGGCGTGAAGATATCTGAAATATTGAGGATTAGAGACATGGTTATTAGACTAGGCGGAACTGGCGCCATTCTCCTTTTTTACAAAAGGGGACGTGTTGAAATACCATATGTGACTGAAGACCTTAAATCAGTCTCTAGTAGCGATTACAGCAAGATTTGTGAATTGAATCCTCAAGAAGAGGATTCAATAATAATTGTGGGCGGGGAGGATAAGAGCTCAGCCTTAAAAGCCCTGGGCTCTGTGCTTTTAGGACTGCTTATGCAACAAGCTTAAATCCATGTTTAAGCAGATATGAAGCAAGTTGGCAATAGCAGTTTTAACGCATAAACCCTTCTCTTATTTTTCAAAGCGCTTAATGGAAGAGGCTGTTAAAGAAGGCATCCGGTGCCAAATAGTGGATTTTAAAAACACCGCACTCTTGCTGGAAAAGGGGAAGACCGTGTTAAAGATTTTCGAAGACGGTGTTACCAGTGTTTTTTCAAGGCCTAAGACCACACTTAGCCCATTAATGCTCTATGCCGTATTTCTCACCAAGATTCTTGAGGAAGAGGGTTTTTACGTAATCAATTCCTTCGAAGGCTATTTGAATACCTTTGACAAAGTTGTCACTTACAGGAATCTTTTGATGAATAGTCTTCCATTACCAGATTCCATTATCTCGCCTTCTAAAAAAAGGCTTAGCGAGATGTCTCCTCCCTTTTTCCTGAAACCTACATACGGCTCCCGGGGGAGAGGAGTCAATCTTATTGAAAAAGTTGAAGACCTGGTTTCCTACGACAATCATGGCGCTTGGATAGCACAGTCGTATGCTAGAGAGGGGGACTGGGACCTTAGGATACTAGTGTTAGGTGGACGTGTAATAGCAATAATGAAGAGGAGTTCTGGAAAACCTGTTACAAATATTTCGCAAGGGGGAGTGGGAAGCCCTTTTGAAGCCAGTGAAGAAATCGAGGAGCTTGCTGTTAAGGCCTCCACTGCCTTAAAATGCTCTTTCGCCGGTGTCGACGTATCTATCAAGGAAGGCAATGCCTTTATACTGGATGTGAATCCTCAACCGGATTTCAAGGGTGTTGAGAGTTTGGGAATTAATATCGCGCGTAAGCTAGTAAGGTACGTCTCGCTGGAGGCTGAAAGAAAATGAAGACAAGCGGCCTAGTTATGGCATTGGGTTACGGTGGTGAGAGCTTCGTCGAGCTTAATAAGCTAGGAGAATACCCTGTTTTCCTACACGTTGTTAGGAACATCGGAGAAGTTGCGGAGGAAGTTATCCTAGCAGTGTCTAAGGGGACGTTAGAAGTTTATGATAAGGCTGTTTCCGAACACGGCTTTGATGAATGCAGGATTGTTGAAATCAGCAGCTCTGGAGATGAGTTAAGCATTCTGAAAGAGGGGGTGAGCATGGCAAGTGGAGACATAGTTATTATTGCCCCTGCAAATGCCCCCCTTATACCAGTCGATATACTTGCACTATTAACGGAGCTGTGCGAGAAAAGGGATGCTGTTCTCACCAGAAACATGAAAGGAGATGTAGACTGGTTCTTATCTGCCTACAATAAGAAGAGCCTTATGGAGGCCATTAGAGCTGGAGGAGGGGAAGGCATGGATAATGTTGTAGAAAAGCTTAGAAGAGTAATGTACATCGCTTACTCCACGATAAAAGACCTTGACCCCATGCTACTCTCAAGCGTAAGGATCATGCGCACCCCAGACATACAATTGGCGGAGAGGATTATGGGAGGGATGAGGAGAAGACTTTGAGAGAAATCAGGATTTTCGGTATAAAATACGATGGAAACATAAAGAAAGGGGATAATCTGGCTAGAATAACGATAGAATCCCTAGGGAAGGAGGGTATTAAGGTAGAAGATGGGGACATAGTTACTCTAACGCATGTTGTAGTATCGAAATCCGTCGGTTGCACGATAGGTTTCAAGCAGGTTAAGCCCAGCCCATTAGCTGTGGCGCTAGCTGACAGATTACGCAAGCCTCCTGAGGAAGTTGAAATTATTCTCAGGAAGAGCAGGGATATTGTCAGGCTTGTCGGAAGCCGTATCATAACGAGGACGGAAAGCGGAATAATATGTGCTAATTCAGGGGTCGATGTTTCTAATGTAGATGGAGGATTAAGCATGGCTTTTCATCCAAGGAATCCTGATAGGGTTGCTGAGAAGATAAGAAGACAGTTTCTTAATGAAGGTGTTAAAGTGGGGGTGATAATAACAGATTCTTTCGACAGGCCTTTCAGAATTGGGCAGGTTAACATGGCTATAGGATGCTCCGGGATAGCTCCAATAAAAGATCTGAGGGGTAGTAAGGATTTATACGGGTATGTTTTAAGGTTTAAACGTATAGCGATCGTCGACGAACTGGCTGCTGCAAGCGAACTTGCAACCGGAAGCTCTTCGGAAGGAATCATAGGATCCTTAATAAAGGGCTGTAGGTATGATTTTTCAGAAAAGGGGGTTAAGAGTATTCTAAGACCTAGGAAAAAAGACCTCTTTCTTTAGACCCTTTGCGATTAACAGTTTTCTTCGATTAAAAGAAAACTGTTAATAATCTTCGATTAACCCTGTAGAAACATGGTTGAAGGCTCTCCAGTCATGCATGGAGGCGAACTAATGGGGTTCGTCAAGAAGGAGTACCAATCCGCAAGGTTGGCAGAACTCATGCTTCTCTATGAGCCGAGTGGGCAAGTGGACCTTAAGATTCTTCAGGACTCTCTTCACAACCTGCTTGGATTAAGAAAGGGACCTCCTCCAGAGGCCACTGAGCTCTTAGATGATGATTCCGTAATAGTTAGTAGGGCTCTAGCTAACTCTATTACGCTGCCTTTCACTAAGCCCGTAATTAAAACATTAGTTCCCATGGAGCTGTTTAAACCGATTCCCGGGACAGAGTATATTCTGGAGATAGATATACCCAGTAGAGAGCTGACGATGGCTGTTGAGGATAGGTTGGCAGGGATCCCCGGACTGGCTGGAGAATGGTTCGTGGGGAAAGTGGAGGGGATAATAATTAGGAGTAGGAAGAGCCTATCTGTAGAGATTCCGGTTAAGACAGGTATGATGGGTAAATATGACAGGGAGGTTGGAGAATGCTTTACAATATTTGACTTCAATAATGGTTTTAGGACGTTCAAGACTATGGCTGATGCGAATATACCAATAATCCATGGCGATATCTTGCTTGCAGACGGATCCTTCGACGAGAAGAAACTAATGCTGAAGGTAAAGCTCCTGTTTCTACCGAGATCAAGGGAGATGTGGGTACTAGGATAGAGGAACAGGCCTACCCAGTGTCCTAAGTACTTCCGGAGCCTCGGCCACTTCTCCTATTTTCCACACGGGTACGACTGAGCAGTTGTTCAAAATCTTGATTTCAGATTCTAGGAAAGTGACGACTAGGGGGCAGATTTTCTTCCTAACACCCTTCTCAGCAAGGTATTTGGCTAATAGCAGGGACCTTTCAAACTGGAGTCTGCAGGCTGAGTGGAGATTATAATTCCTACTAACCCATTGCTTACAGTCTATAGAGATGAAAAATAAAGGGGTCTCAACTAATAGGTCTATTTCCCTACGGGTATTTCCCACGTGGAACCTGAAATGCTCCTGAACTTTAAAGCCGTGGAGCCTAAACACTTCTGCAACAACTCTTTCAAACCTCCTCCAGTTTACTGATTTTAAAACAGTTTCTAAACGGACACCCGATTCAACTAAGTTCTGGAGGAGAAGTAGACAGCATTCAGGAAACGCTTTAAAACACTCTTTATCCTCTACCATAACACCTTTAACCAGCAACAGTTTTAAATAATCACCATATTCTTCGGCCTCACCCCTACTTATTATGAAGCCTCTTTCCAGAAGCCTCCTTAAAAGATTCAGGCCTACAATATTGGGCTCTTCCGGCATTACTCTAACCTTATGAGGAGGAGAAAATAAGGATTATATGTAAGTCCAGATCACAGGGACACGTTGAACATAGCCGGGATATTGATAATCATAACGCTATTAGGCTCTAAGCCCGTGAACGAGGTTGAAACAGTTAATGTTACCGTGATCCTTAAAGTGTCTCCCTGGGATCCGTTAGCGAAGTCTTTCTTCAACGTATACGTTAACGGGTCCCCAGTCGTTTATGGGACAGAGCTAAAAGTAAACCCCTCTGGAAAGCTTGTTTTCAGGGTTCCTAAGGGCAGTTATTTATGGATAACTGGAGAGCCGGAGGTTATTGGTGATTACGGGTTCTGGTACAGGCTTGAAGACGTTAACGGTAGTAAACGTTCACTAGAGTTCAGAGCAGACCGTGAAACACTCGTGTACTTAAACTACTCGGTAAATCACGTACTCTTGTCACCGTACTTCATAGCTGTGTACTTACTGATAGCCCTTTTAGCCATAAGGAAGCGTATTAGGAAATGAAGGAAATGTTTAAAAAAAGCAATGGCTAACCTAAATGAAAATGAGGAGGGTTAAGCCAGTTATACTGATCGCCGGTGAATTGGGAGCTGGATGCACAGAGGTTGGAGAACTTCTTTCTAAAAAACTCGGCCTAGAAGTCCATAATACTGAGAAGCTTATAAGAAGCTTAGTGTCTTCACCCACTCTCAGTTTCAAAGCCCTTGTTGAGAAATCAGTCTCTGGAGAAATAGAAATAGAAAAGGTTCTCTACAGCATGGTTTTAGACATAGTGAATAATGGTCCAGCAATAATAGAGGGGAGAAGCGCCTTAATGGCTTTAACCCATGAGGCTGACCTTAAGGTATTTTTGTACAGGGATATGAATGATAGAATAAAGCATCTTGCTGAAAGGAGGAAGACAGAAGACCTTAGGCAGCTCGAGGAAGATATTAAGGCCTCCGATATAGATAGAAACAGCCTAGTTGAAAAGCTTTTTCACAGGAATTGGAGAGACCCGTTGCTCTATGACCTGATGATAAATACTTCTAAAATGTCGCATGAAGAAACAGCCTCACTCATACTCGAAGCTCTTAAAGCTAGAAGATGAATAGGAATCAAGAATTGTGTTAAAGATTTATATATGACTGGAATAAAAAATTTATCATGAGTGAAGCATGTAGTAGTGGAGAAGCGCCTGCAGCACCTCCACCGAGTGAAGCGCCTGCAGCACCTCCAGCGCCTGCGAAGCCGGAGAAGAAGGCAAAGGCTAAGAAGGCTAAGAAGGCTAAGAAGGCAAAGGCTAAGAAGGCTAAGAAGGCTAAAAAATAAGGCTATTTTTACCCCTTTTCTTTTTCGATAAAATCGATTAGGAGGCGAGACGCCTCCTCCAGAGTGTTAACAACGTATTGTGCTCCATAAGCTCCTGATGGAACCTTCTGCTTCGCGCAGAGTATGGAGAAACCGGTAGCTTGAAACATGCTTTTGTCATAGATAGTGTCACCGATTGCAGCTGTTTCGCTTATGGGAATAGAATATTTCTTACAAACGTTTTCTAAGACCCTTGCTTTCTTAGAGGGAACTACATTGACTCTGACGGCCCCTGTGAAGAATCCTCTTTCGTCGAAAACCATTTCATTGGAAATACATTCGTCTGCTCCCAATTCCTTACAGACTCTTTCTGCCAAAACGTTAAGCCCGCTCGTAATTATGACTGTTAAAACGCCTAATTCCTTAAGCCGTTTAAATAGGCTTTTAGCCTCCTGTCTTATTCTAACCCTAGAGAAAACATATTCGAAAAAGGATCTTGGAAGACCCTTGGGCCAAAGGCCAACATCATGTTTGACAAACTCCTCGTAATCCATCTCCCCTCTTGAAAACCTTTCTAAAGCCTTTGCAGCCAGATGATCAGTACCGAGAAACCTATGTAACACCCTCCAACTACTGTCTTCCTCGACAAGCGTCCCGTCGAGGTCTGAAAAAAGTATCCTTATCATGATGAGAACCTGGTTATCCTCGCTTCGAGAAACGCTGCCGCAAGCAGGAGGCTTATTACGATTATAATGGTTACTAAGTATTCTTTAAGCTCCTTTCTAAACCTTTTCTCCACTATAGCGAAAAACCCTGCAAGCCCCTGTGCAGAAGCCAATCCGTAAGCGAGAATCTCGCATATGCCCTCTGGACTAGAGATGAGACTGACTGCCAGAAGCAGGGGGTTCGAATTCCTCATGGTTGAGAATGCAGATACAGCCATACCGCTGAGAGAGGAGGAGAATATGCTGAATACGAAGCCGATTATCGGGACCATCATGGCTAGGCTGAGCGTAAAGTTGTGTATGAAAATATCTAATGGTTTGAAGCTTAGGGATTCCTCGAGAGACCTAACTATATTCTCAGCCAAATCTTTTTCAACTGGTATTGTGGATGAGATTATGAAAACCACTGAGAAAACAAGTACTGTAATAGGGAACAATCCCCATTTAGTATGTAAAGGCGGTAGCAATACTTTATCCTGCTGTTCCCCGTAGGCTCCCTCCCGCTTCTTAGCAATTATCAAACTCATGTGCACCCAAGTCATCGAGTAAATAAAGGTTTATCGCCTTCCAGCCGGTCTTTGAGAAAACATGTTGGAGAAAATCCTGGAAGTGGAGAAAGCATACGCAGGGAAACTGTTATCTCTCGTCAAGTACCGTGTTTTAATTAAGGGTGTGGAAACTGTTAGGGAGGTTGTTACACACCCGGGTGCAGTTGCCATAATTCCCTTTAAAGACGATGGAAAAATAGTCTTAGTCAGGCAGTATAGGCTTCCAGCGGGCGAGGCTCTTATAGAGGTGCCTGCTGGAACACTGGGTGAGGACGAGAATGAGGAGGAGTGTGCTAGGAGAGAACTCTTGGAAGAAACGGGATACGAAGCAAATGCTTTAGAGAGAATCAGGAGCTTCTACTTAGCACCGGGTTATTCAACGGAGAAGATAACCCTCTTCCTAGCTAGGGGATTGAATAAGAAGAGTCAAAAACCCGAGCTGGACGAGGAGATAGAGGTATTAGAGTTGACCCTTGAAGAAGCGTTAAAAATGATTAGGAAAGGAATTATTAAGGATGCTAAGACGATAATCAGTATCTACGATGTTGTTGGAAAAACTAACTGTGAGAACGAGCATGACTCAAGATTTATATGAGAGCATTTCGCGTGAAGTGTGATGAAAACATCCTCAGAGATTCTTCCGAGGCTTGATTATAATAGGGTTATTGAATACTTGACAACCAGCCTAAGAAAGTATTTTGAAAACGCTCGTAGAAAAACGGGGATCATAGGCTTATCCGGCGGGATTGACAGCAGCGTAACTGCCCATCTAACCGTAAAGGCACTTGGGGTAGAGGGGACTAGACTGTGCATACTGCCTTCAAGCGTTACACCCCAGGAAGATATCGAGGATGCGATGAGTATTATTAAACAACTAGGCATACCTGCAGAGAACTGGAAGATGATCAGCATCGACCAAGTTGTTGAAGCATTTGAGAAGCTGCTTGGGCCCATGGGGAGGGTTGAGAAGGGGAATGTAATGGCTAGAAGCAGGATGATAATGCTCTACCATGAGGCAGCAGTCCACAGGGGTTTAGTTGTAGGCACGAGCGACAGGAGCGAGATATTATTGGGATACTTCACTAAGTATGGTGATGGGGGAGCAGACCTTCTTCCAATAGGAGGTCTTTACAAGACTATGGTGAGACAATTAGCTGAATACCTTGGGGTTCCAGAGAAGATATGCAATAAGCCTGCTTCACCGGCTTTTTGGCCTGGTCACACCGCTAGGGACGAGATTGGGGTTGATTATGAGGTTTTAGACGCAATACTCTACTTGAAGTTTGATAAAGGCCTTAGAGAAAGGGAGATTCAGAAAACCCTGCAGGCACCTATGGAGACTATTAGAATGGTTTTGGAAAGGGTGAGGCGAAATCAGCATAAGAGGCGTATGCCTAAGATATTCCCTGTTGATTATAAAGGGATGAGGTTAAAGAAAAATGTTTAATAGGTTTTTAGGAACGGAAAGAGGATGCCTATTGGGGTTGAAATTGTTTGAATAGCATAGTTGAAATACCCTTAACCTCCTTCATTGTGTCTCTTTCAGGAGCCCTTGCCCCAGGCCCCCTGATGGTTACAACTGTTAGAGAATCCTCTTATATGAGGAGTTTCAGGCCAGGGCTACTCCTGTCTCTTGGACACGCGTTAGCAGAAGCTCCCGTCACTCTAATGCTAACTTACGGATTGCTTAATGTTAGCGAGGATTTTTATCCTATCATAAGCGTATTTGGCGGGATTTTCTTAGCCGCAATGGGCATTTTATCTTTTTTAAAAAAGGCGAGGAGCATTGAAGCCCAGGAAGTTGCACGAGCTCACCGTCCAATGACTATGGTTGCATTGGGAGCGACAATATCTGTTTCAAACCCATACTGGATTACTTGGTGGCTTACCGTAGGAGCAACCTATGTTTCTAAGTCGCTACCCTGGGGCGTGCTGGGGATAGTCTTATTCTACATCAGTCATCAAATGGGGGATTTTGCTGTTCTAGGATCCATCTCAAAGCTAATGGCTAGTGGTGCTAGAAGCATTGGGGAGAAAGGATTGAAAATTCTAATTATCGTGTGCAATATTGCAATAATAGCGATAGGCGTCTCATTCATGCTGGAAGGGGCTCGTGTTTTCAAGCCTTAAATCACGAGCACTCTTGGAGGAGGCTGTTTTACGGCTGGAAGAGAATGTTTTTCAACCTTCTACTAGTTTTTCTCCCTGTGGAGAATCTGTCCAGCGAAGAAGTTGTTTCAATGCTTGGAGAGCCCGTTGCCAAGCTTGTTTTAGAGAGGGGGCTCGTTCCATTAACCGAGCCGCAGCTTAAAGCAATACCTGAAATAATTGATGGGAATAACGTTCTGATAGTGGCTCCGACGGGGATAGGGAAGACTGAAGCAGCCCTGCTCCCGATTTTAAGCATAATGGTTAAAGAGAAGATTAATGTTAAAAAGGGAGTGTTTCTGCTCTACATAACTCCGCTTAGAGCTCTAAACAGAGACCTGGTGGAGAGAATAGGCTGGTGGGCTAGCAGGCTCGACCTGAAGCTCTCAGTAAGGCATGGGGATACTCCGTCTTCCGAGAGAAGAACCCAGTCGTTAAGTCCTCCTCACATCCTTATCACGACGCCGGAGACCTTTCAAATCCTGCTGATAGGCACTAGGCTCAGGAGCCATTTGAAAACTGTAAGATGGGTTGTGGTTGACGAGCTTCACGAACTGGCTTCAGACAAAAGGGGGAGCCAACTCTCTCTCGGCTTGGAGAGGCTTAAGAGGCTTATAGGAGGGAAAATACAAATCATAGGGCTCTCCGCCACCATAGGCGAGCCGGAGCAGCTTGCGCGCTTCCTCGTAGGGACAGATGGTGATTTTAAGGTTGTTGCAACGCCAGTGCCTAAGGACATTGAAATAAGCCTCGTGCTCCCAGACGTTACTAATGAGGATTATTTGCTGGCGGAGAAGCTCTTGACAACTCCCGAGGTGTCGGCGAGGCTCAGAGTGATTAAGGAGGCGCTTGGTGGAAGCAATGCGTTACTGCTCTTCACAAACACTAGAGCCACGGCCGAGGTGCTCTCCAACAGGCTACTGGTAATGAACCTCCCCACTCCTGTTTCCATCCACCATGGGTCTCTCGGCGTCGAGGCAAGGGTTAGGGCGGAGGAAGGGTTGAAGGAAGGAGAGTTAAGAGGAGTAGTATGCACATCCAGCCTCGAACTGGGCATAGACGTCGGTGCCATAGACTTCGTGATCCAATACGGCTCGCCGAGACAGGCTTCAAGACTCATTCAGAGAATCGGGAGGAGCGGGCATAGGATAGGATTAACCTCTCGAGGAATGATTTTATGCATGGATGAAGACGATGCTACTGAATCTATTATCTTGAGGAGAAGGGCTTTAAACAGCATTTATGAACCAGTTTCGCCTCCAGAGGCCCCGTATGATATTCTTGCACACCAAATAGTAGGGATGCTCTTGGAAAAGAACAGGTGGGGTGTAGAAGAAATATTGAAGCTTATTCAAGGCAGCGCATCATACTCAAGAATTTCGATAGAAGAATTGGAGAGGGTTCTAGAGTTTCTTTCAACACAGTATCCTAGACTATTGTTTTTCGAAAAGTACAGTGACACGATTAGAGCTGGGAGAAGAGGAGAGCTGATAAGGTTCTTCTTCGAACATATTTCGAGCATACCTGAGGTTAAGCAGTACCCTGTTTTCAACGAGGATGAAAACCTAGTCGTCGGAAACCTTGATGAAGAGTTCGTGGCGGAGAAAGGACTCCCCGGGACGAAATTCGTAATGGGGGGATTAGTATGGTCGATAATTCAGGTTTTTAATGGAAAGGTCATAGTTAAGAAGGCGGAGGATTCTTTGGGAGCAGTACCCTTCTGGACTGGTGAAGAAATACCTGTTACTTATGAAGCGGCGACAGAAGTAGGAGCTTTCAGGAGGATGATTGAAGAGGAGTATCGCAAGGGAAGCAGCTTGGAGGAAATAGTTGAAAAAGCGTCTGGAGAATACGGTGTTGAGAAGGATTTCGCTCTTAAGATCGTTAAGCCGATTGTAGAATGCCTTGAGAAAGGTATACTCATCGGTACTGATAGAAGAATCGTGTTTGAGAAATGGGGCGACTACACTATCATACACGCATGCTTGGGAGACCTTGGAAACAGGGCTTTATCCAAGATAGTTGGGTCAATAGTTCTTTCCGAAGTCGGTTTAACGGTCCCAGTGAGTAGAGACCCTTACCGGGTGATGGTTGAAAGAGTGGTTTCGCCGTCGATAATACTTGACAGGCTTAGGAAGCTTGATGAAAAAGAGGTTATGAGAATGCTTTTAGAAAACATTGAGAACGCGGGTCTTTTCAAGAGGAGGTTCCTACATGTTGCTAGGAGGATGGGGATAATAGAGAAGGATGCTGATCTTACGTCGATAAGGCTAGAATCGCTCATAAGAAACAGTAAGGGAAGCATTGTTTACGATGAGGCCGTTAAGGAGTTACTATCTAAAGACTACGATGTAAAACCCCTGATGAATATGATTAGAGGAATCGTCTCAGGGGAGATTGAAACCATAATATATGAAAGCGGCGCTGAACCCTCACCCTTAGCTAAGCCTATTCTCAGACAGGGTGAGAGACATCTTGACATATATCCCCCCGAGAAGGCTGACAAGATAATCCTAATGTATGCTTCAGCAAGGCTCAGGAACACTCCTCTAGAACTCGTATGCAGCGAATGCGGATTTCCCTACGGCACTATTAAGCCTGAGGAGTATACTTCAGAGATGAGGTGTAGCAGATGCGGCGGCAAACTGGGTGCGAATCCTACTCCAGGCGTCAGGATTAGGCGTGGAAAATCCAAGAGGATAAAAATGCTCTTCAAAAAGATTTTTAGGACGGCGGAATTGTTAGAGAAATATGGTAGGGATGCTGCTATAGCCCTGGCTGGAAGAGGATTAAGCCTGAAGACTGTTGAGAAGATATTGGTTAGGAGAAGCATGACTGGAGAGGATATCGTGAAAATGATTGTTGACGCTGAGAGACGGCGTTTTCAAAAAGCTTAGAATTTTCTGGGCAAGTTTATATTAATGAGAGCATTAGAATTTAAAACTCTTTTTTAATTTGGCCATCAGCTACATTACGAGCCTACTTCTTTCTCAGAGACTAGATTTGCAAACATGAGTCAAGCACTTAGAATATAATGTATGAATTTTTCTACGTCGAGTTCTGCAAAAGTCCTCCAGCCTAATACAAGGTTGTCCCCATCTTCCGCAATGTACCCCCTCCGTATATACCTGGCTAGGTTAAGCTTAACCTTCCATTCGGGAAACTTTTTCTTCAATATCTCTTCCACTTCCTTAACTGGGGCTGAGCCCTTGTGGGAAATTATCGTTGAGATGACAACAGCCAATCCAGCGATCTCATCTATCGACCAACCTAGGGTTTTCACGGCAGTCAGGCTTAGTTCATCCTTAAGCGTAACGTAGAACCTTGCTGTCGAGAGCTTGCTTTCATCATCGCTCATGCTGAGCTCGCTTCCATCATCCGAAACAATCTTTATTGTTAATCCCAGTTCTTGGAAACGTGTGTTGAGAAACTTGATTATTGAAAGGTAACCTGGTCCAAGGTTCTTCTTAAGTTCCCATCCTTTAACTCCAGGAGTCCTATGGCTTTTAAACAGTAAGAGCTGCACTGCCCGCGCAACTTTGCTCCTTATCCTTTCCTCCTGCTCCAAGGCACCCGCCCCTTATATTGGTAGAGCTACGGAATGCTTTTCCACGTCTTTTGGAGTCGTCTTGAAAACCCAGACCTTGTTGGTCAAGGGGTCTTGCATAACTCCTACTAAGCCCTTAGTCATGAGGAAGCTTAAGGCTAATGCTCTGAATACTTTCCTCTTCTCCCCTTCCCTACTTATCAAAATATAGTAGTCAACGGGATCCTGACCCATCTCGTTTAAAATCTTCTCCATCTCGCTTTCGAAATCAGCCTCCTCCATTTTTAGAAGCTCGTTGAGCATGTTAATGGCACTAGACATCGGGATTTCTCCCATCTCGGGAAGCAAGTATTCTCTCAGGCTAGCCCAGTAGCCATAGGCTGTTCGCATTATATTCATAGTGGCTTGCTCATTTTCAGCAACTGGTCTGAATGCTTTAAGGAAAGCCCCTGCAAGCCTCTCACTATCAAGCCCCATGAGCCGTACTTCCATAAGGAAGGGGTCAAGATAGAGTCTGCTAGCCCTCTTCTTAACATCCTCCTGCTGGAGTAATATTATGTAGATTAATTTCAGCAGAGCAGCCATATTCATCACGAGGGTTCTCTCATCCATTTCAAGCAGGCCTTCTCTAAGTCTCCTAAGGTTCTCTTTGACGTCTACGATAAAAGGGTCAATATTTTTCTCAATAACCTCATCACAAAGATGGATTATCCTCTCGATCAACTCAACGTATTTGCTGATCGGCGGCATTCAATTCAATCCCTCTAGCCGTGTAACCCGTGGTTAATGGAATAAATATAAACATAACCTTCAGAAGAGAACTTTATTCCCACTGTTTATAATGAAAAGCCTTATCCCTAGCTCTGTTCAACCTCGAGTACTCTCGACTCGTCTTGAACTTTTTGAACAACTATTATGTGCGCATCTTCGACAGGAGGGGGTGTTCCAGGTGTTATGCATAAGTATGCTACTCCAGGATTCTCTCTGACAACTTCAGAGAGTATTTGGAAGAACCTTTTTCTCATGAGCGGGTCCATGTGTACATCTAGCTCATCGATCCCCCTGATGCTTGATTTGACTAGTGACTGAAGGGCCATTAAGAAGGACACTACTGTTGCACTCCTCTCGCCACCGCTCTGAGTGTAGACGTTGAACTCCGTTAGAGGACCTCCGCCGAAGCTTACGAATATCACGAGGCCAGCGTTATCAACATCTTCCATATTCACTAAACGTAAGTCGCCGGTCCCACCCATGGTTTCCATATTCTTCTTAAAACCCTCGTTAATCTTTTCAACGACAGCCATCATCTTTCTCCTCCATATCTCTATTCTCTCTTTAAGCTCGTCTTCAGCAGCCATTCTGTTTTCAACGACAACTTTAACCTTCTGCTCAAGGTCACTATACACCTTGAGGTAATTTTTGTAAAACTCTTCCGCATTCTCTGAAACCGTGCCGAGAGAGGCTATTTGAATAATGCAGTCGTTAATCTTCTTCTCTATTACATCCGGGAGATCGACTTCTTTTGGCGGCTCACCTTCAAGCTGACCCTTAACCTCGTTAATCTTCGATTCAATAGATCTTTCCTTCTCCTGGAGGCGGCGACGTTCAGCCTCCAGCTCTCTCAACCTATACTTTATTACCTCAGCCCTAACATTTAACTTCACGTACTTCCTTATCAACTTGGTTATCTCCTCGTCGAGCTTACTATACTCGTCGATGAGCCCTTCAACATCAGCCTTGCCTTCCGAGGCCTTGAAGAAAATCCCCTTTAGCTTCATCCTAGCCTTATTAAGGCTGTTCCAAACTTTCTCTGCCTTCTCGACGTTTCTTGAAGCGATTTTATTGCCTCTGTCAATCCTCTCCTCAATTTTGGAGATCCTCTCCCGGATCCTCAGTTTCTCGCCGTTAAGTTGGTTGAAAACACTCCACTTAAGAAGCCTGTTCAACTCAGCATGGAGCATCTGCAGCTCTCTCCTCTTAACAAGCTTCTCGTATTCTGCTCTCCACATCTCAAGGGTCTCACGGGCTTCGTTCAAAAGAGCCTCCACAGCCTTCTCTTCGCTTACGATTTTGCTCAATCTCTCTCTTGAAGCCTTTATATTATCCCTTAAGCCCGAAAGCCCGATAGCGCCCTCCACTAGCTTAAGCTTCTCAGAAGGGTCTAGTGATGCGAACTCCTCAATCATGTATTGATGCATCATTATGAGCATGTTTGAAGGGTCTATTCCGAAAAATGAAAGTATCTCGTCAACCTCCATCTTCGTAGCAGGATTGTAATTTATCTGGCTCCAATATTCTCCGTCTCTCCTTAAATACCTAGTTATAACGAGCTCGTCGGATCTTACGAAGGACACTGGCCTCTTACCGTCAACCCCCGGAGAGTTATCGAATATCAGTGTAACTCTAGCAATATCCTCGCCAATCCTTATTAAATCGCTCAGTTTCTCAGCCCTGCCACTGCGCGACTGTCCGAGGCCGACTGAAATACCCCAGAGAATCGAAGATTTTCCGGAGCCATTAGGGCCGAGAATAAGATTAAGCCCGGGGCGAATAGTAATCTTACTATAACGATAACTCATGAAGTTCTCTAAAATCACCTCTTTCAGTCGAAGCCTTTTTTCTTGTTCTACTGTTTCCACCGATGTCTGGTTTCTTTAGGCTTAGATAAGGATTTTCGCCGATGGAAAATGGTTAAAAGCTGATTATAAGGCTTAATGTGGGGATGGTTACTGCAGGCAAGATATTCAGGCTCGACGAATACTTATCTCAAAACGAGCTTGCTCAGAGACTCAAGGGGTATAGGGTTGAAACCCCGCTGGAAGGAACTGATTTAACGCTCGTTGCCGAGGTTACTGGCCTTAGGGCCTCTCAAAACATGCTGGAAGGGGTTTTGAGCAGGGATATTCCTGTAACTTTGAGAAGAAGGGATAAGACGGAAATCGCTATTAAGACCGTTGACTCCGTCTTCAGCTTTGTTTTCCGGAAGAGGAGGGTTTTCCTCATAGTGTTGGAGAAGAAGCCTGTTGCAAACATGGTTGCCAACATGTTCAGCCAGATAATATTTCTTAAAAGCGGGAAGATAGTTGAGGCAAGGATCTCCCCGAAGGTCATGCTGGAATATCATAATGCTAATAGCGATGCTGCTAAAGTTGTTTTCTTCGACAATGTTGACATACCTAACATAGAGAAACTATCCTTGTACGGGCCTTCGCTAGCGAACACTAGCCTGTTCGCGGAGTATTTGAAGCATGGGGATATATGGTATGTAGTGATTTCCCATCGTAAATCAGGCTATGTCGCCGGAATCACTAGAGACAGTGTGGTAACTATTTTCAGCAAGATCGATCCAGCTTCATTCATAAAGTTCTCCATTGAGGAGATTATTCCGCTTGTTGAAGAATCCGAGTCCTCTAAGACGTAGACATGAGGGTTTCGTATTCGCTTTCTGTCAGAGCATCAAGCTTCCTCAGGCTTTCAACAAGATTTCTAAACTCGAACACGTAGTGGAGCTCTACGCCTTTTTTCCTAAGCTTTTCAGCAGCGTTCTTACTCTGACACACTATTACCACAGCATCCTCAACGACTCCCCCCTCCCATACGATCTTATCAACAGCCTTCGATACCTGTCTACCTGTTGAAACAAAGTCGTCTATTATAAGCACTTTATCACCCATCTTGAACAACCCCTCTACAGACTTGGCTTTTCCCTCTCTGAGAAGCAACATCGGCCTACCGGTTTTGAGGGAAACGTAGGAGGCATATGGTACTCCGGCTAATGGGACCCCCAGGACAGAGTTAAACTTCTCAACTCCGACCTCTTTTCTAACAACCTCAACCATCCTCCTCGCAACCTTATTGAAAACCCTGGGATTGCTTAGGACGACTGTTAAATCAAGTACGAAAGGTTGTAGAATACCCTCATCCGTTTTCTCAGGCCATATGAGGAACCCTCCTGTCTGAACAAGGCTTTTAGCAACCAGGTCAACTAAGCTTGTAGACAAAGGGCTTTCCTACTTCGAGTATTGCAAGCTCTGTCTTTAAGCCTTTCTTTTTAACAACCCGCTGAATATCCTTCACGCTTTCCCCATAGCAGGGAATTATCAGCTTAGATTCAGTATTGCTCACTGATTCGAGGAATGATGCGATACTAGCCTTGGGGTTGAAACCCACCGGCAGGAAAGTGATGTCAGGCTTCTCCTCCTTAGTTATCTTGCTTAAGGTCTTCGATATTAAGGATTGGCCTGTTTGAAATAGCTTACAGCCATTTTCAAGAGTTATCATGTAGGTTACTGGTGTGGATGCCTCACGGTTTTCACTAGGGTATGATTTTATAACCAGGCCTTCGCTCACTAAGAGCTTATTGGGTGCTGCTGGAATAAGCATTTCTTTAGGTATCTGCGACCGGAGTATTCTGTAGCTTGTCTCGTCCGCGATTATCTTCCCTATCTTCTTCAGACAATGCAGCTCCATTATCACGTTCTCATCGAAACTCTCCGGCTGCTCGTCTGTTATCAGAACGTAATCCAGTGATTCGACACTATTAACATCTATTTCTGAAGGGTTTGTAAGAAGCCTTTGTGTTTGCGTGACGATGTAAACGCAGGAATACTTGTTTAACCTAGTCAGCACGACTTCAGCTTTACCTGGTTTTATAATGCTCAAACTCTCGCTGGTCTATCGAGTTCTTTTTAAAAGGGCTAATAAGCGTTTCTCATTTTTATAACTATGAAAAAAGCTCTTAGGCTCTGCCAATCTCCTCATGCAGCCTCTCGTGAAACACCCTTACCCTACTCCTCCACTCTCTAAATCCTTCAACAGAGGGATAGTTAATGTACAGCTGCCTGAAATCCTCCATGAGCTGAGCGGTCTTGTTAAGCCTCGCTAGGAACCATGGTTTACCGATGCCAGCGAAGAATCTCGAGGCTTTTTCAGTAATGTTAAGCCTCAGCTTCTCGCCCATGCTTGCCTTCAAAAGGTCTTCGCTCTTAATAAGACCCTGGGCCAGACCGTAGTTTATCAGCGCGTTGTTCAGACTCTGTAGGAATATCCTGAAGACGTCTAAAGCCGCCTGCTTGGCACCGTATTTACTCATGTATTGAGCGTTGAAGCCCCATAACGTAGCCTCGTCTTCACGACCGTTCTCCAGAGCCTCGGCGATAACCTCGGCAGCAAGAAAACCGCCGGTCATGGAGGACCCTATGCCGCCGCCGTGCACAGGGTTAACCATGAAGGCGGCATCACCCACAGCAATGAAACCGTTCCACACTGCTGAGTCTATTGGTCTCCTCGCTGGCACTACTCCGCCGCCTCTGTGTATGACCCTTCTGATCTTTCCTTTCAGGCATGGGAGTTTCTCAACCCATTTCTCGAAAAGAAGCCTTGGGTTAGCAGCGTTTTTAACAACGCCCAGACCAGTGTTGACTCTGTTCTCACCCTCCGGGAAAACCCAGAAATAACCACCTGGAGCATCCTCCATGTCTAAGTATATCGTTGGTAACGGGGGAGCCTCTTCTGTTTCCAATATCTCCCTGTAGCAGACGAGCGTCTCGTCATCGTCAAGCTCCTGGTCGAAGCCAAGGGTCTTGAGGTCTTTAGAGAGAATTCTGGAACTCCCCGTAGCGTCCACAGTCACTTTAGCATAAACCTCCTCCTTAGAACCATCCTTGAGGTTAAGGAGCTTAATCCCCTTCACAAATCCATCTTGTATAATCAGACCGGTAGCATGCGTCTCCGACCTGAACTCGCACCCTGAGTCCAGTGCAAGCTTGAGAAGGAATTGACCGAATTCAACCCTGTTCAAAGCGTATGCGCTCAATCCTTCAGCCACTATGCTTAGCCGACTCTTCATGTCTGGAGAGTAGATTTCTATCCCAGGGTAGACTGCGAAATAAGATTCTCTAGGTAGGCTTAGTCCAAGCCTCTCCACATGATGAGACCCTAAGGCGTCTCCGCAAACCTTGTCGCCAACCCTATTTGCAGGTAGCCTATCCACCAGCAGTACTTTAAGCCCTTTTTTCGCCGCCTCCCTAGCTAGCGTTGCACCAGCCACGCCGGAGCCGGCTACGCATACGTCGTACAATCCGGCTTCTGGACTACTTAGTAGAATAAAAAGTTTCCCAATAGCTTTAAAGCAACCTGATCAATGTGGAAAAACATGTAGGAAATTTGAAGGGGCTAGATTTTGAAACAGTTACGGTTATAGAAGGAAAAGCAGAAATAATCGTGCCAAAACTGGATTACTACAGAGTTTCACCAAACGAATACGTGCCGTCGAAAGCACCAGTATTCTACAATCCCTTGATGAAGGAGAATAGGGATTTGACTATTGCCGTCGCAAGCATAATGAGGAGAGAAAACGGTCGCAAGCTTGTTTTCGGCGATTCTATGGCAGGGGTGGGCGTTAGGTCGATAAGGATACTTTTGGAAGCGGGTTGGGATGAAGCCTATGTGAACGACAATAGTGAAAGAGCTTTTGCAAGTATAGTTTTAAACTTAGAGAGAAACGGTTTGGTTGAGAGAACGCACGCATCTAAAATCGACGCAAACCTTTTCCACGCGGAACACTCGTCCCCGGGAACTAGGTTTGACATGCTTGACATAGACCCCTTCGGAACGCCTGTTAGATTCCTGGATACTGGGGTTCGAGCAGTTAAGCATGGGGGCCTCATCAGTATTACTGCCACGGATACAGCCAACCTCTTTGGGGTCCATAAGAGAGCCGCCAAAATACTCTATGGAGTTAATGTTTTTAAAACAGGGTTCATGAGGGAAATGGGCATCAGGGTTCTGCTCAAGACTCTTGCAGAAGCTGCTGCCAGAAGCGAGAGGGGGGTCGAGCCTATAGTATCCGTTGCCAGTAGGCATTACGTGAAGATAATTGCAAGAGTTTTAAAAGGGAGGAAACATGCTTTTCAAACGGTCTCGAAAATCGGTTTCCTCAGGGTGAGGAGGGCTAACGGCATCTATGAGCCGATGGGCCCAGTAGACCTGCCGGAGACCGGGATTGGCGATTCCTGCATTCTACTGGGCCCCCTGTATTTGGGAGAGGTTTTTTCCAGAAGCTGGGTTGAAAAAATAGCTGTAGAAACAGTTGAGAAGAACTGGATGGATGAGAAGATCTCAAAAATTGCTAACAGCCTTCTCTTAGACGATCAGAAGACCCTGGGAGGAGTTGACCTCGTGGGCTTGGCATCTAGCCTCCGCATATCTCCTCCAAGCATCAGAACCGTTATTGAAAAACTTCTAGAAAAAGGATTCCAAGCATGCAGAAGCGGTTTCGATGCAAATTGTATAAGGACTGACGCAGGACTAAACGATTTGGTAAAAATTGTTAAGAGCCTTTGAAAAACCTTGCGACGAGATAGTATTCAGAACTGCTTTTTCGAGAAGCCTTTGGCTTAACTCTCTTCACAAATTTAAACATTCTAAATACCTTTCTATCAACTCTGCGAGCATACTGTCCTTCAAAAATTTTTATAACTAAACAACCACCTTTTCTCAAAAGGTCCTTCAAAAGGCTGATTACTCTCTCAACCATTTCTATCTGTCTCGCATGATCTATTTCATAAATGCCTGACATGTTTGGAGAAAGGTCTGAGAGAACAACGTCAAACTTACCTCCCGATATTCTCATTACTTTGTTCGTGAAGTCCTCGTCGAAAACGTTGAGAACGCATGTTTTAACATTCTCCAACTCTAAGTCTTCAACGGGCTTTAAGTCCACACCTAGAACCATTCCCGAGTTTCCAACGTGTTGAGAAGCCACTTGAAGCCACCCGCCTGGGGCACAGCCTATATCTAGTACATTGTCTCCTGGTTTTATAATCCTGTACTTGCCGATTATTTGTTTGAGCTTGAAAGAGGCTCTGCTACGGTAACCCTCTTTCTTAGAGAGGATGAAGTATGGGTCATTTCTCCTCTCGTGCAACCAGCGCCTCTTTGACTTCAACTCCAGTGCCTCCAAGCTCTATCGTGAGCACCCATCTATCTAGCAACTCGCAACGCTCCGGGCTTACGACAGAGTCCGAGGCGCAGCCCCTATTGAAGTACTGGCAGGAGAAGCACGGCGAGCCTTTCAGAGAGTCTATCTTCGGTATTTTCCGAGTTGAGTAAAGCTTGTACGTCCATCTTTCCTTGTGTAAAACTTTCTCTCTCCTTATAAGACCCCATGACTCTAGTTTTAAACATATTCTGGAACCTTCTCTACTAGAGATGTTGAGCATCTTGTATAGGTCTGTCTGTATAACACCGTCCTTAGACCGCATTATTATGTTAAGGACCTTACCCTCTAGCCTATATCTCCTTGAGGCCTTTCTCACCACCGGAGCTTTCACCATCTTATTAAAAGCGTTCAAAAGCTATAAAGGTTTCTAAGGCTCTATTACGTTTCACCTTCTACCTGGTTTAAAAAACAAGACATCGCCCTTCTTAAGACCCTTAACCCCCTTTCTTAAAACAATTACTGCATAAGGCTCCTTGACAGGGCCTATTATGTCGGCAACGTTTCCCACAGGCTTCCTCGAACCGTTTAGAACAGTGGAGCCAAGACTAACCAAGCCCTCCAGCTTTACTACAGCGATTCTCCCGCTAACAATATTTTCAACAAGCCCCTTACGCTTCAACCGCCTACACCCCTAAGGATTCTGCCGATTTCTTGGATAAGGCTTCTCTTATTCAAACCATTACAGAATACGATTATCCTGCCCGATTTAGTGTTGCTCATCCTAGGGTAAGTTTTCTCCGATTCTATCATAGTTCTGAAACCAAGCTTGTCGCAAGCTTCTTTAATCCTGATTAAACTTGGAGAGCTTGTTGCAAGCCCTTTTGCGATACGTCTTCCATTTTTACGCGAGAGTTTAGAATCAAAATATTGAGGATAAATTATTACGTAACGATCTTTTGAAATCCTCTTCATCCCGTGTGGACCAGCCTAGCGTTAACAACCCCGTCTGCTCCCGGTTTTGAAGTTACTATCGCATTACCCACCTCTGTCTTTATCACGGCACCTTTAGTTATCACTTTCATTCTGCTAAACTCTCTGCTAGCAGGATTTTCAACAACGTCCAGAATCCTAGCCCTAACAACCCTGTCTTTTTCAACAGCAACATTAGCGTAAGCAGCTTTGAGGACTCTGATTTTTATACCTCCGCCCCTGACCCTGATCTTCTTAGTCTCATCCTCCTCGCCTATCTTCGTAAGCGTTGGCGGTCGCCCCATCTCATACTTACGCTTACTCCTGTAAGGATTCTTCTTACCACCAGTACTCTTCCTTTTGAACAGGTCTCCATGGTATACGGACAATTCCGTCTCAGTGTTTTGAAATAACCCTTAAAAACTTATTCCTACACGGTCTTATGAGTCTTATGGATCCAGGGAAAGGCCCTGGGGCATCTGTACGTAGAAGCACTGCGTATTTGAGGAGCATGCTGGAAAGAACGAAACCCCAGGGCTTGGAAAAGGTGGTGGAGATGGTTTAAAATTGCATCTCACCAAGATTGAGATTAGGAATTTCAAATCTATAGGAGACCGGCAAGTAATAAACCTGAGCAAAGGGCTGACGGTGCTGACGGGTAGAAACGGCTCAGGCAAATGTGTTGCGCCATGGATGCCCGTGGCCCAGCCTTGGGGAGGTAAACCTATAGAATCTCTTTTCCATGACGCTTGTTCCGACGGCATAAGGATTAGTGAAGAGACTTCTGAGTACGTGATTCCCTCTGGGAAAGTGATGCTATTAAGTTACCATGGACGCCTAAACAAGTGTTTAGAAACCAGCGTTAGTACTTTTTTCAGAAAGCCTTACGACGGCTGGTTATTAAAACTGGTAACGTTATCAGGTAGGATCGTCGAAGTTACTCCAGAGCATAGAATAGCGGTAGCTTTTAGCACCAGTTTTAAATGGGTTGAAGCATCGTCTCTAACGCCGGATAGTAAAATAATGGTTTTTGAAAACGGGAAGATTAGGATCGATGTCTTAGACAAGGTTGTTAGGAAGCGTTGGGCAGGCATGGTTTACGACCTCTACGTAAGAAACGTTGGGTCATACATTATTGGAGACGGAGTAATAGTTCATAATAGTAATCTGGTTGACGCAATACGTTTCGCATTAGGAGAGAATAGCCCTAAGCTACTCAGAACTGATAGGCTTTCCTCCCTAGTCAATGATAACGCTGGAAAAGATGCGGAAGCATATGTGAAAGTAACCATAGATAACAGTGATTCCGCCATTCCCGGCCAAGATAAGATCATTACGATAGCGAGAAGAATGGGACGTGATGGAGAGAGCACATACCATATCAATGGCAGAAGAACCCCTAGGAATGTTATTGAAGACATAATCTCTACAGCCGGTCTTTCAGCCAGAGGGTACAATATAATTCTTCAAGGAGAAATATCAAGACTTGCAGATAAGAATCCGGTGGAGAGAAGAAGGGAGATCGAGCAGGCGCTTGGCCTAGCCCAGTACGATGAGAAAAAGATGGAGGCCCTTAACAACCTGCAGCAAGCAGACAATAATCTTAGGGTTGCACAGGCCAGGCTCCAAGAAATAGATAGGAGGATGCTCCAGTTAGAAAGGGAGAGGAACCTTCTTTTGAGAAGACGGATGCTTGAGAAGGAGATTGAAAAAGTACAGCTTATAATAGACTCTCTCGAGTACTGGAGGCTCATAAATAAGCTTAATGATGTTTCTGAAAGAATTGAAGAGAACAATGTTTTAAAAAACAAGCTTGAAAACGAACTTTATGCAATACAATCTGAAAGGAAGAAACTTATGGAAAGAACTGAAGAGTTATTGAAGGCAGTTCCATCAATCGGTGATTCTGAGAAGATTAAGCTTGAGTATGAGCTTAAAGATTGTGAAAGACAGCTCTACGAATGTTTGAAAAATACAGAGGAGGAAAATCTAGAATTAAATACTATTAAAAAAGAACTAAGGAAAGTTAAGAAGAAGAAAAGCAAGATGCAGGGAAAGATTAAACGATTACTAAAAGTTGCAAGCAGGATGTCGACAAAATATTCTTCCCTCACTAATCTACTCACTGGGCTCTCAGAAGAGAAGAAGAGAATGCAAGAAATTGAGAGGAGAAGGATGGAAGAAGCTTATCAGATCAGAAGCCAATTAACTATGGTTGAGAAAGAGTTGGAGAAGACACTTGTAGAAGAAAAGAATGCTGAAAGGATGCTGAAAGATATTCTCATTCATTATAACGGTGTTAGGAGGAGAATGAGTAACTTGAACAGGATGAAAAACAGAGAGAGCGCTAGGAGGAGCAGATTAATAGAAAAACTAGACGACCTTGAAAAATCACTGGCGGAGAGAAGAAAAACACTTAGCAATACTATTGAAATGCTTAAAGTCCTTACCGAAAGCATGGATGTGTTCAGAATATTCTTTGCAAAGGCATCTGGCGCTTTAAGCTACAGGGATAGGAAAGATAAGGGGAGAATCCTAGAGCTTATGAGAAGAATCTTAGAAGAGAAGGGTTTAAGAGTCTATGGAATTTTAAGGGAAAACCTCTGGTTCCCTGAGGATGTTAAAAAGGCTGTTGAAAGCCTGGCCGGAGAGTGGATGGACTCCGTTCTAGTTGGGAATTCGCTAGATATGCTTGTGTTAACGAAACTGTTCAGCGGAGAAACCACTGGCATAAGAGTGTTAACGCCTGAAGGAGAAATCTCTAAAAAGGAAGTGCCCTCTAAGTTTAATGGACGGGGCACCCATCTAATGGATTTGCTTAAGTATCCTAAGGTTATTGAGAAACATGTTTTAAAAATATTCTGGAATAGTGTTTTGGCAAACAGTGTTGAAGATGCTTTAGCTTTTGTGAAGAATGGTTTTAAAGCAGTAACTCGAGACGGGCAGGTTTTCACAAGCGAAGGCGCGTTAATACCGGATGATAGTGATAAGGAATTTGAAAATATCCTGAAATTTATTAAAACCTTCACTGGGAAGGCTGGAGAATTGTCTAAGATGATTGAAACAGTAGAGATGCACATAAAACATTCTTTAAGCAGGAAGATGGTGGAGACAACAGAGTTCCGAAACAAGCTTGAAGGCGAGTTAAATGCCATCGACGCATATATGAGTAGGCTGGAGGAACAATTGAATATTCTAGCTAATGAATACTTGTCGACCTCTAGGAGACTTAACCAAGTTTTTAGAGAACGGAATACTGGCAAAAAGCGTTTGCTTGAAAAAGAGTTGCAAAGACTAAGATCTTCGATAACTTTGAAAGAGAAGGAGTTGAGGAACATCCGGAAGAAGATAGGCCTGCTTGAAGAGAAGATGGAGAAATTAGATAATGAAAAAATGCGAGTTAGAAGAAGCTTAATAGAGATTGAGAACATTGTTAATACACTGCGTAGGAGAATTGAGGAATATAGGAAAGTTGAGGGAGCATTAGCAAGTAGTATTTTTGCGATTAGGAATGAAATTAGAAGCTCCATAGTTTTAGCAAACGATCTTAGGAATAAAATAGAATTCTTAAAGTCGAAGATAGGGGAGGATGCTGGAGTAGAATACGGGGAGAGAGGTGAGCTTGTTGAAGCAATACGGAGACTTGATGAAGAGGCTGAGAGATTAAATTCAGAGATTAATAGGGTTAAAGACGTTGAGAGGAGGCTTCTAGTAGAGAAAGAAGTTAATGAAAGCAAGATAGAAGAGCTGAGAAACAGAATTCTGGGTCAACCATTACGGGTGCCGGAAGAAACTAGAGACTCTGCGGAGAGGTACTTAAGCATTCTTAAGAGCGAGCTTGAAAAAGTCCGAGAAGTAAACATGCTCGCTATTAAGCAGTATGAACAGGAGATAGATTTCTATAGGAATGCCTTAGAAAGGATTAACGAGCTGGAGGAAGAGAGGAGAAGCATTCAAGAGTTTATGGAGGAAATTGAAAGAAAGAAAAGAGAGGCTTTTCTAGAGGGTTTGAGCAAAATAAACAGTTATTTCTCAACGTTTTTCAACAAGATGACCGGCGGAGAAGGCTGGCTTCAACCTGAGGATCCTGATAATCCTCTCGAAACAGGCTTGAACGTCTACGTTAAGTTCCCGGGAAAGGAGGCTAGAGTAATAAGTGGAGTAAGCGGGGGGGAGAAGTCAGTTGCAGCACTCTGCCTAATCTTTGCGATGCAGAAACTTTTTCCAGCAGCATTCTACATTTTCGACGAACCAGATGCGCATTTGGATTACGTCAACATCGATAAGATGACTGACCTCCTTAAGGAAGTCTCTAAGGAGAGTCAGATCATAGTAATATCACTCAGAGATGTCGTCGTCAGCAAGGCTGATAAGGTTATAGGAGTATACGTTAAGAAGGGGATGTCAAGGTTCATGGAGATGCCAGGCGAGAGGGCTCTGGAGGAGATAGCTGTTGCTGGATGAAGCTCAGGAAGCATCTGAATTAATATTCGACTTAATAAGGCTAAGGAGAGTTAATCCGTGGGATGTTAAAATATCCGGTGTCTTGAAGCAGTTATCCAAAGAGCTTCGCGGAAAAGGCTATATGCAGTTCACCCTTTCAGGACTATTGTTATTAGCATCCTCCATAATCTACTTGAGGAAGACAGAGACCCTTCTAAACATCGAGCCAAAAGGAGATGAAGATGCTGGGGAAATCAAGGATGTTGCAGACTTTCCTCTAGAAGCACTTGATAAAATAAGTCCTTCAAACATCCCCCTCAGACCTTCGCAACCCGTTATAGATCTTGAACAACTGGTTAAAGCACTCCTCCGCATATTGGAGAAAGAATATTCGAAGAAACCTGTTGAAGAAGAGCCTTTGCCACCAATAGTCCCCCAGCAAGACGAGTTTATGAGAAACATTGAGAAAATGGTTGAGGAGTTTAAGAAAAGCCTTTTCGAACAGGTAGTTAGCCAAGGCAGGGTTCCTTTGAGAAGCCTACTTGAAGGAAAACAGCCCCTTGAAGCAGCTAGAACGTTCATATTAATACTCTTCGTACTGTCTGAGCCCGGTTTCGACATTGTTTTCGAAGGTGACGAGTGCTACATAGTGGCGGAGGATGGTTTTGAAGGAATCTGAATATAAAAAGAGGATTGAGGCAGCACTGTTCGCGTCAGGCAGACCATTAAGCATTTTACAACTCAAGTCTGCAGCAGGAGCTAGAAAGGTTGAGAAGGTTGAGAACGCTTTAGGAGAGTTGATTGAAGAATACAGGTCGAGAGATACAAGTCTTGAAATAGTCGAGATAGGTCATGAAAACTACATGCTTAGAGTAAAGCCCGAGTACGTCAACTTCATTAAAAAGCTAGGGGTAAAGCCTATGATCAGCAGAGCTGGTTTGAAAACTCTGACTCTGATAGGTTTAAAACAGCCGATTGCGCAGTCTAAGATTGTCGCCCTACGGGGGACGCATGCTTATAAACAGATCCGGAAGTTGATTGAAATGGGGCTTGTTGAAGCAAGCAGAAGTGGGAGAAGCAGATTACTAAGTCTCACTCCAACCGGTTTAAGCATTTTCGGTGCATGTAGCGATGAGGAGCTTAAACAAGCCTTAAGAAGCCGCCTACAACCAATGTCCTCCCATGAACAGAATAGGGAGAATACAGGACAGGCTAAGTAGAACAGGCATAGACCTTCTAGCCTTAAGAGAACAGGGGAACATAATATACGCTATTGACTGGGATAAGCCTATTTCAGGAATCCTCTTAATACCGAGAAGCGGTGAAGCTAAGCTTCTGACAAGCCAGCTTGAAAGCGTTAACCTCCCTTCTTCGCTCAACGACGTTAAAGTGGTTAAAATGGAGAGGGGCGAGAGGATTCTTAAAGGCTTTTTGAAAGAAGTGGGAAGAGGATTCAAATATATTGAGTTCGACTCCATAGATATGGATGATGCTCTGAAGCTGAAGGAAGAGCTTGGCGTCCTAATAAGGACCAGGAGCAAGATTGTAAGCGAAATGCGTGCGGTGAAGGATCCTTGTGAAATTGAAAAAATGAAGAAGGCGGCTGAAATAGCGAGTTCAACAGCTGGAGAATTGCTTGAGGGTTTGAAGGAGGGAGTCTCTGAAGTTGAATCCGCTTGCCAGTATAATTATACTATTGTACTGAAGGGGGCTTTAAAACCTGCTTTCGAAACCATAGTGGCTTTCGGAGAAGACTCGTCCAATCCCCATTTCACTCCATCATCCAGAAGACTGCGGAGAGGAGACGTCGTGTTACTGGATGCTGGAGCAGATTATTTGAACTATAAAAGTGATTTGACGAGGACTATAGTGTTCAAGGGGGGAGTGGGAAAAAACACGATTAGAGAAATGATTGAAGCAGTTGAGGAGGCTAAGAGGGCTGCTGAAGGAAAGGCCTTTCCAGGAGTTAAGGCTTGTGAAATAGATGAACGTGCGTGCGAAGTACTTTCGGAATATGGTTTCGACAAGTATTTTGCACACGGGCTTGGGCATGGTGTTGGAATTGATATTCATGAGCCGCCTAGTATTGCTCCTTTAAGCAATGAAGAGCTTAAGGAGGGCAATGTTATAACTATAGAACCAGGGGTCTACGTACCGGGCGTAGGCGGAGTGAGGATTGAGGATACTTATCTCATAACCGATTCTGGGCCTGTAAAACTCACTTTTTAAAGGCCGAATCTCCTCTTTCTCTTCTGGTACATTCTTATAGCTCTTAGAAGATCTATCTTCCTGAACTCGGGCCAGTATACATCTATGAAAACGAGCTCGCTGTAGGCTGACTGCCAGAGGAGAAAATTGCTAAGCCTTTCCTCTCCGGATGTCCTAATTATAAGATCGGGGTCTGGTTCTGGAAGATGAGCAGTATAGAGCCTGCTTGAAATAGTTTCCTCATTTATTTCTTCTGGATCCAGCAGTTTTTTTGAAACATCGTAGGCAATGCTCTTAACCGCATCCACTATTTCAGCCCTGCCTCCATATGCGAAGGCGATGTTCAAGAAGTGTGACGAGTATTTCTCAGTGTCTTTCTCAATTTTCTCCACGTATTGCATTATGTCGGGCGGAATAAGGTCTCTTCTGCCGATTACCTTGAAGCGAGTCTGGTTCTTGTGAAGGACCCCGTTATCCATTATTTCTACGAGCTTATCCTTAAATAAGTTTAGTAATAATTGAATCTCCTCAGGCGACCTCTTAAGATTTTCTGTAGATAGAACATAAAGTGTGAGAATTTTTATTCCAAGCTCATAGCACCATTTGATAACCTCGTCAACCTTCTTGGCACCAAAAACATGCCCGAGCGATTTATCTAGGCCCTTTAGCTCAGCCCACCTTCTATTACCATCCATGATTATTCCTATGTGGTTTGGCATGGGCAGCTGGCTGACTTGCTTAAGCAGGCTTTTCTCATACAGCCAGATTGAGAACCTGCTTCTCGAAATCCTTAGTGCAATGCTTCCTAGGAGTTTTCGCATCCGCCCTATTCTTCCATCATGGTTATTTTAAACGTTTTCGAAACAAAAAGGAGGAATCTTGTAATAAGAAATACAAGAATGTTTACAGAGTACATTAAAACTAGTGTGAGTACGCTTACGTATAGCAGAATACTAAGGTCAAAAGAGGGTGCGGATGCAGCTATTCCCAAAGTCTTGATCAATGGAACCAGTGACATAAGGTTCACTAGTATCGATAGAGAAGCCCGGATACTTGGGATTTTAAGCGGATACTTCAACGAGCCGCTTATCAGTATTAGCGCAACTCCGAGGAGGAAGATATCAACTACTTGTGCAATAAACCTTCCTAGAAGAATCATAAACGCCTCATTCTTCTCCATGTAGTATCCAATGGAAATAGTAAAGAGGATGAGTGCAATTCCTGTAAATAAAAACAACGTTTTAAACACCAGCATCATCGGCGGCAGGTTTTCACCGTATATTTGCTTCAGAGCTGAAGAAATCCATTTATCCAAGTCCAGACCTTTCATTAATATTGCTATTCCAACTATGCTCCAGAAGACTGTGTTAACTTCTTGGTATGGTCTGAAATAGCTTAGAATGGTTAGAAGTGTTATTAATAAGCCTCCAAGCCCGAGAACCCATTTCTTAAACCTTGGGTCGGTGAAAAGCATTTTCAAATACCTTCCGAAAACTATGTATGATTCTTCAATGGCACGACTCTGTTTAACAATTACCCTTCTCACCCCTGCTAAGGGGAGTCTAGCCTTTAAAACCGGTTCTATATCTTCCTCTCCGAAGCCGTCGGTAACGACATATACTTCTGAGGGGGGGAACGATTTTGCAATGTTCATTATTTCTCCAATCGCTTTCCGAGAGGCTTCCAGCCCCCCGTCTTTTAAACCGCTGACAACGCAGACCTCTGTTAAATAGCCCGGTCTTGAAAAATCCTCCGCAAGCCTTACGGAGGCGAACATAGCATTTAAGTCAGCTTCTTCAGGATCGGAGAGGGCTAATTTCTCAGCTGCTTTCAACACGTTTTCCCTACCTATTATAGGCGTCTCTAAGCCAGTTTTTCTACCTATGTCATCATCCAGGTCCACGCATAGGATTAGGACTCTTTTCGCACCTTCCTCCAATAGTTCCTGAAAAATTTGATAGTACTCTCATTATTAAAAATTTTCGTATGTATAAAAAGTCTAAAACTCCAGATTATCTCCCTGGAAGCGGGCTGCCCTGTGCTTCTATCAGAGCCTTAAACTCTTCCCAATCCAAGGTTTCGCCACGCTTAAGCTTCTCTTGAGCGTCTAAAGCAAGCTTACTCTTTATCGCCTCTTCTATTTTTAAGCGCTTAGCTTGCTCTTCTTGAAGCATTAATATATGCCTCATCTTAGCAAGGTAGGATTTAGCATCTATCTCAACCATTTTCATGAAAAGCTCGTCCTTCTTTTTCCTCGCCTCCTCTATTTCAGCGTCGAGCCTTGATAACTCATCTCTTTTAATCTTCCTCTCCTCCAATAACTCCTTAATCTTGGCATGGTAAAGATTTGATGTTTCAACAAGCTTTGCTTTTTCACTATTCTTCTGGATAATCATCGACTTTATTTCTTCAATCTTATTCTCAAAATCCTCCATCTTCTTCCTCATACTGATGATTGACTCCACCTCCCGGAGCAGCATCCTTGCTCTTTCGATTTCTCTAACCAGCTCAGCCTCCTCCTTAGGATCCAGATGTTCCGTCGCCAGTCTCCATTCAAGCTTCGATAGCTGCGCCCTAGCCTCCCTCTCGCTTATCCTTATCTTCCTAGAACGGCTTTTAACAACAACCCTCTTGCGTTCAATCTCATCCTTAAGGTTTTTCTCAGAAACCCTTAGTTGAGCTATATCCTCCTTAATCTTCTTAATTTGCTGGTTGACATCGTTTCTCCTAGCCATGTTCTCGTCTATTTGCTTAGTTATTTCAATAATCTCCTCCTTAAGCCGTTTTCTCCTGTCAATAAGCTCCTTAAGCTTCTCCTTCTGTCTTCTGAGTTCTTCCTCGATTTGCTTAGCGTAATCCCCGGCTAAGCTCTCAGCTTGGTATGCTGGCAAATCATTGAGGGTTTTACATGATGGTTTAATAAATTTTCCGGTAGTCAGAAATCGGTTTTAAATGGCCTGTTCTTGTGCAAACTCTTCACCAGTTCCAAGGATTCTGGTGATCTGCGAATACACTTCTACGAAACCTTCCATCGTTACTGCTGAGACAGGTATCGGCTTGTTCAAGCTACTCAAAATAGGAAGTGTTTTCGAAAGCTCCTGTCCTAGTTTCAGCTTCTCACTCCTGTAAGATTTGTTAATAGCTTCGTATAGCGTTAATGGATTAGAGTACCATTCGCTAATCCTCTTAACCAGGCGAGGCTCTGCAATGTCCACTTTGTTGATCACGTTTAGCTGAGGAATAGCGAGCGAGGCGTATACAGATATGCTTAAGTATAATGAAGCTAGAAAGCTGAGCGGCTCGAGCATGATTGCATAGTCGAAGAGGTATATTACCATCCTGGGACCTTCTAAAAAGTGTTCTGAGAAAACTCTTCCAACAGGTCTGAAGGCGAACAATTCTATCTGTCCTGGAGTATCTACAATAGCAATCTCATAGCCCATTGTTTCGATCTCCTCGCTAATCTCATGCACTTTCACTGCTATCAGGTCTGAAGCAACCGTGAGTGCACTATTAGGTCCTAACCCAAGGTCTCTCATAAGCTTCTCAGTACTAACGTAAGTTCTAACGTCGAAGTCAGCAGTATAAGGCAGGTTTACGACACCAGGGTCTAGGTTAATTCTCGCAACGTCAACGCCCTTACTTTCAATCCATTCAGAAAAGTTTTTTACGAAGGTCGTTTTACCACTTCCTGCAGTACCTATTAAGAAGATGGCTTTCATAGAATTATCTTCTCCTTAATCCTAGATTCAATGCTTATTCCGTGCAGGGGAAGACCCTCCGCTCTACTCAACGTTTCGATATATCTAGCAGTCTTCTTCAAGTATTTTGGAGAAAAATACTGGTATGAAACTATTCTGAGATAATCCAGTATTGTTACACCGCCTCTGACTCTTGCATACCCGCCCGTTGGAAGAATGTGATTACTCCCAGAAACGTAGTCTCCAACCGCTGGCGGTGATGATCCTCCGAGGAAAACGGTGCCGGCTGTCGTGATCCTATTGAACAACTTGGTTGGATTTTTGACCTGCAGAGAAATATGCTCAGGAGCTAGAAGGTTGCATTTCTCCAAGCCTTCTTCAATAGATTTGACTAAGTATATGTTTATCCTAGTTTTCAAGCTGTATTTCTTCGAAATCTCCCCGAATATTCTCTCAACGAGCTCAGCTAGGTCTTTTGAATCTGTTATTAAGGCTATGAAAGAATCTGGGGAGTGCTCAGCCTGAGCAGCTAGATCCAGAGCTACGGATTTTGGGTCTGCACTAGAATCCGCTAGGACAACGAGTTCAGATGGCCCTGCTGGAACATCTATCGAAACACCATAGCTGTTTGCAATCATCTTTGCTAAGGTAACGAACTTATTTCCCGGGCCAATTATTTTCTCAACTCTCGGAATAGTTTCAGTACCAAAGGTTAAGGCACCGACGCCAGCAACCATATTACACCGGAAAACTCTTCTTAAGCCCATTAGCTTAGCAGCATATAGAATCGCCGGGTTCACAGAACCATCCTTCCGTGGAGGAGTTAAAACCTGGATTTCCTTAACGCCGACCAAGACAGCCGGATAAGCAGCCATAACTATGGTTGAAACATACATGGCCCTTCCTCCGGGGACGAGTATTCCGATTTTTTCAAGCGGATAGAAACGCATAAAGTATTTTAAACCTCCTTCATTAAGCATTTTTGGAGAGAGCATTCTCATCTGTAAGCCAACTACTTTCCTAATTCTACTCATCATGAATAATATTGCTTTTTTAACATCATTCGACAAATACTTTTCAGATTCTTCTAACTCGTCTTGTCCAACCATAAGCCTGTCTTTTGAAAGCTTAACGTTATCGAAAGGCTTGGGGCGAGAAGTATAGTCTAAGAGCGCTTCGTCTCCCCTCTTTTTAACATCAAGCATTATCTGCTCTACGTAACGCCTCTCATCATCACTACTTATATTGAAGGGGCTAAAACGGCTGGTCGAATTACTCATTTGACAATAGGCTTTTAAAAGTACTTGTCTTTTAAAAGTTACTGAACGATATCATTACAGCAAATAAACTATTCATGTGATAGGGAAAAGCAGCTATTTAATGTGGATTACTCTCCTTCAGACTTCTTGCCAAGCCACCATTTTACGACTTCCCTCCTCTGCCTTTTCTTCTTCTCTTCATCGCTCTCCATTACCGATTTAAGAAATCTTTCCCTAGTAGTCTTAAGTTCTTCAAATTCGTAGACTCTTCCACAAGCTTTACAGACGTAAAGCTTGGTGTTTAGTTCATACCTAAGTTCTCCACCGCAATCCGGACAGTAGTAGACGGGCAATCTGTTATTGTCGAGCAATATTGTGTTTAAACTTTTCGTATAAACTTATGGATTGGAAAAAGACGCTAAATACCCTGTTTAACAATGAAAAAACGTATGGGGTCGCCGGGATTTGAACCCAGGTCGCCAGCGCCCCTAGCCAGCTACTGCTTCAGGCTGGTATCCTAGACCAAGATGCCCGGTTCAGCCCCTAGACGACGACCCCTTGTTTTTCCTGACTGCTCAAGCTGTTTAAAAACTTTGTTCCAATGTTGATCACCACTGACTGTTGCTTAAGATTAACAGATGCTTGAACCCAACAATTTTGACACCAATTGATTACACGTCGAGCATTAGCACATTAAGATGGAAACGGTGAGGGTGGGGGGAATGCCCTCAGAGATTAGAATCAAACCATACAGAGGGCGCCCTCACCGTTTCCCCCAGGTCAGACGTAGACTATTTATATAAATCTTACTCTGCGACGATTTGTTTAACTACATTTTTAGAGCGAGATTTCTTCAATATTCTGAAGCCGCAATAAGGGCATCTAACGCCTCCTCTAAACTCTAACAAATCCTTCTCGTTAAGAACTCTGTTGCAAGATAAGCATTGAAACTCCGGCATTACTCTTTTACCTTTAAACAGGGTTTAAAAACATTACTCATTCACTCTACTCTCCCCCTTACATTTTTACAACCGGAATCTAAAAATAAGCATTAACCCTTCTTGAGAGACATGCTGGAAAACACTTTATACCCAGAAAAGCTGTGGTTAAGGAAGGAGGAGTATAACAGAATATGGATACTCTTGGAAATGTTCATGGAAAGTATCATTCCCGTATCCATGTTAGTAATAGTATCTGGCGAGACGGGTAGCGGTAAGACAATGCTTGCCAAAAAGATTATGCTAGATGCAACATCCATGTGGAGAAATCTTAGAGCAATCTATTTAGATGCTGAGTCTGACGATCGCCACGGCCTTTTTGCATTATTACAAAAAGCTCGGAATCTAAACGGATATTCGGCTGTAGAGATTCTACATGTCTTAGAGAATAGTGAAAACAAGTTTTTAATAGTAATAGATAATGCTGAAAGCATTGTAGATAAGAGATTTGCCCAAGATCTCTCAAAGATTGGTGAGGGGTTTCCAAAAGGAGGGTTTTTCCTATTAGTTATTTTCGGTTCGAAAACTATTCCATTTAGTGTTTTAAATATGTCTCCACCTTCATACCCCATTTATTTCAGCTCTTATGATCCTAGTGAAATTCGGATGATACTAGATAGTTTTCTTAGTAAAATCGAAAACAGCTCTATGAATAATGATGAAGCTTTAGATATGATAAGTACGGCATCCGGAGGCGATGCGAGCCTCGCACTATCAATTCTTAAACTGGCTTCAAGCATCTCCGGTGGCAAACCCATTTGCAAAAAACAAGTCTTAGAAGCCTTAAGAAAAATATCTGAAAACCCTTTCATTCGCAATATTAACAGAGTTAATGATCCCCATGCTACAGTTATTCTTAAAGTGCTTTCACAATATCCTCAAGGTGTACGTTTAAGGAAGCTTTTTGAGGAATACAGTAAAACCTGCACAGATAATAGAATAAGACCACTTAGGTATACACAGTTATGGAAGAAGATCAGAATTTTAGAAAGGAAGATGCTTCTAGATTTCCAAGTGGTTAATCTTAAAAGGGGAAGGACAAGTATAGTGAGGGCAAGTTGTCTGAACGGAGAGACAGCCTTATAAGACTGTTTGAAGAGCTATCAAATTCCGTAAGCACTTCCAGAATATTTTGGAAACTGCTTAAGAATGGGGAGATGAGTATTTCTCAGATAATAAGGCAGACTGGTTTAAACCATAAGATAGTGAGAAAAAGCTTAGAAGAAATGATTGCTAAAGGATTTGTAAGAGGAAAATCCTTTGGAAGATTGAAGATTTATTTTTTGAACAGAGATAATTATAGTATCAGAGTATTGCTCAGTCTTTTAAGTATGCCTCCTCCGGATTTCTCCTCTAAGGATAATCGAGTTGTAGAGTTCTCTCAAACGGGTATCGCTCAGTCTGTTGAGGACCCTGGTTCTGAAGTTATCGTCTTCAGAAAGGAATCTTAGGAAGGGTACGATTTCCCTCCTAAAAACAGACTTACCTACATGCAACTCTTTCAAGAAGAAAGATTCTAGCTCCCTGAGGCTTTTCAAATGTTGAATCCTCTTAAACCTCTCCTTAATTCTACTCGGAAAGGCAAAGTTGACCTTGTTCTTCTGGGGTATCGCGAGGAAAGCATTGGACAATTTGTGATAGAAAATCGGCAGAAGCCTCCAGGCAGAGTTTTTAGATATTTGTTTGAGAAGCATGTCTGCCTCAGCCACGTATCTTAATGCTGGGAAGAGCCATTGTTTTGGTGAAAGATGAAGAATGTTTTCGAAAACCCATTCAAGCAGGTCCTCAGGTTTTTCCTCTGAAGAGGATAATGATAAGGAGGCCTTTTCCAAGGTTGATGCATAAGTTGCTCCTCTCAATATTTCGAATATGTTTTTCTCAACATTCCTGTAAGACAATATTTTCTCTGCATCCTCGATGTTAACATCCTCTTGCGCAGAGTATAGAAGCTCCAAATCCTCTATAGCAGCTCTCATATCTCCTTCTGAATGCTCTGCAATTATCAATAGCACTTCCTGCCTGCATTTAACGCCCTCTGCCTTACATATGTCCCTGAGCCTCTTAACTATGGTCTGTGGTCTTATTCGATGTAAAGGAATCATGTAAGCCTTGTCCCTTATCTTATAGAGGTGGGGCGCCCACGGGTCGTTAGCAGCCATTACAATGGGTACTTTCGAGGATTCTATCAGCTCCAGTAGAAAGTTAATTGCATTGGATTCCTCGGCTGAGAGGCCGTCAATCTCATCGAAGAATATTAATACTTTACTGCTGAAAAGGCTCCTGTTGAGAGCTGCTGGTTTAATAACGTTCTCTAGAAAATCTACCCTTCTTGTCTCGCTTGCATTAGTCTCTATAAGCCTGTAGTTAAACTTTGAAGCGACTACTTCAACAAGAACAGTCTTCCCCACGCCTGGCGGACCGTGGAGTAATGCTGCTTTTCCACGCTCATCCCATTTTTCAAGCCAATCGATAAAGTCTTTCTTAGCAGCATCGTTTCCAACTACTTCCTCCAGCGTCTTAGGCTTATGCTTCTCAACCCAACTGAGTCGGGGCACGCTCATTTCTGAACATCTGCGGCTAAAGCAGCTAATACAGTACTTATCTGTATCTCGGCATCAGCACCCATTGCCACTCGAAAGTTAGCCTCTCCAAGAGCATTAACAACCTGGAGCCTCTTTCTCTCATCAATCTCTATAGACATGAGTTCAGAATTCATCTCCCTCAGTATGTCGTTTGCTGACAAGCCGTCGTCGTACAAGAGTTTTGCAAGCCTCTTTCTCGCCGATGTAAAGTCGCCCTTTAATGCTTCGCTTATCATCTCCCCGACCTCTCTTGGATGGAGAACACCCACTACCTGTTTTACGCTCTCCCCGGTGATTTTCTTCAACCCCCCGGCGGCGGACTGCGCTATGTTTATCGCCTTCCTCATATCACCCCTAGCGGCCTTAACTATCTCGTCTATGGCCTCCTCAGTCCAAGATACTCCTTCCTTCTCTAATACCCTTATAACGCCCTCCCTTACGTGTGTTGGACTAAGAGGAGGGAACCTGAACACCGCGCATCTTGATTGAATGGGCTCAATTATCCCCCATTGATAATTTGCAAGAAGTATGAATCTAGTGACTGAAGCATATCTCTCCATTATTCTCCTTAGGGCCTGTTGAGCATCCTGCGTCATGTTATCACTCTCGTCTAATATGAGTATCTTGAAGGGGATTTCCGTAGAGGGCCTGCTCCTAGCGAAGTCCTTCACCACCTCCCTTATGGTATTTATACCCCTCTCGTCTGAAGCATTGAGCTCCATGAACCTGCCTGCAGTAGAGCCTTGGTAAAGGTCGTTTACAAGAGCTAAAGCAGCAGTAGTCTTCCCAGTACCCGGGGGGCCGACGAAAAGCATGTTTGGAACATTTCCAGACTTTACAAATGCCTTAAGCCTGGTTACAATCTCTTCTCGGTCTATTATCTCGTCAAGTGTTTTCGGCCTATACTTCTCGACCCATAGAAGGTCTGATATGCTCATCGCTATGGAAATGGTGGTTGTTTAAAGTTAAATGTTTCGCTTAACAGGCTAATTAAGAGTTGGATAGTATAACTAAGGAGTTGCTCAACTGGATTGTCAGGAGAGAGTTGAAAAGAATAAGGTTGAGATATGAGCTTGAAGAAACCGTGGTAATCCCACAGGTTGATTCGAAAAGCATCCGGCTACCCGGGCTGGGCGAGGTGGTTATGGAGAAGGGGAAGGCGATAAGGGTTTACAGGGGAGTGGCGAACCAGCTGGCGAATTCTGGCTGGGCTAAAATGAGCGAGGAGCATTTAACCGTGAAAGATGTCGCTTCCATGAGATGGCTTGAATCTTCTGAAGAAGGGCTCATCAAGCTCCCAGATTTCTTTTACCTTAAGGCTGTAAAGATGACTGGGAATAAGGGTGCGAAGAACATTGAGATCCAGAACGATCTGCAAGAAATAATAGACATAAGGCTTAGAAAACTGGTTAAATTAGTGTTTTTAAAGGAGGCTCCTACGAGTGTTCTAGAGCGGCTACAGCCAGAGGAGTTGCTTCTGTACAACCTTCTTAAGGAAGCTTTAAACATTTGGCAGAGGGAGTTGATTTATTCGGATGGAGGACAGCAGAGTCAGATCTAAGACCCCGATTCAAAGCCTGTTCCTAGATTTCCTACGAAATTTCAGAGACGAGAATAATGAGAGGAAATACTATGATCAGATAGCATCCCTCCCCTCTCTCGGAGCATCATCCATCGTCATAGATTTCCAAGACATGCTTTCCTATAACCGGGAGATCGTCGAGGAGATCGTCGAGAACCCTTCTGTCTTAGAAGAACTTGGGAGCATCGCCCTATCCATCTTGAGCAGTCTAGACAGGGACTATGCTTCAAAAATACAACGGGTTGCTGTAAGGATAAGAGGCCTTGGAAAGAAGATATCGATTAGAGACATAAAATCCAGCCTATTGGGGAAGCTAGTATGTTTCGAAGGAGTTGTGGTAAGGGCCTCTGAAATAAAAAGCATACTTGTTAAGGGAGTCTTCCAATGCAAGACTTGCGGCAGCATATACGAAGAGCCTCAGACAGGACTCGTTTTAAAACCGCCGCGTTGCGACGTTTGTGGAACAAGCAAACTCTCGAATTTCGAATTACTGCAGGACCGTTCCGAGTTCATGGATTACCAAGAGATAAGGGTTCAGGAGAAGCCTGAGGACCTGCCGGCGGGTGTGATGCCACACAGTATAAATCTTAGGCTTACTGGAGACTTGACTGATCGAGTCAGGCCTGGGGACAGGGTTCAGATAACTGGAGTAGTAACCGCCACCCCCGACAGGCATCCTCTGAAGAATCTTCAATATACGACTTTCTCGCTCAGCATCGAGGTGAACTATATTGAAGCCTTAATGCAGGAGCTTGGAGAAGTCACGTTAACGCCCGAAGAAGAGAAGAAGATTATTGAAATGAGCAGGGACCCATGGATATACCAGAAGCTGATAAAGTCTATAGCACCATCCATATACGGTCTCGAAGAGATTAAGGAAGCAATCCTCTTACAGATGGTTGGGGGAGTGAGGAGAACCTATCCTGACGGCGTGACCGTCAGGGGAGACATAAACCTGCTTCTAATAGGCGACCCGGGCACAGCTAAAAGCCAGCTTCTCAAATATGTTCAAAGGATAGCCCCAAGGGGGCTTTACACTTCTGGAAGAGGGGTTACGGCAGCTGGCTTAACAGCCGCGGTTGTCAGAGACAAAACCGGAAGCTTCACGTTAGAGGCTGGCGCAGTAGTCCTTGCTGACAAGGGGATAGCTGCAATAGACGAGTTTGAGAAAATGAAGGCTGAGGACAGGGTTGCGATACACGAGGCGATGGAGCAACAGACAGTAAGCGTAGCGAAAGGAGGGATCGTGGCAACACTAAACGCTAGGACAGCCATACTCGCCGCAGCGAACCCGGTGTACGGCAGGTATGACGACAGCCTTAATTTCAGCGAGAATGTTGACCTGCCCCCCACACTGCTCTCCAGGTTCGACCTGTATTTCATAATAAAGGATAGGCCTGATAAAGAGGCGGATGCTAAGCTTTCAGACCATATCTTACAGCTACACATGGAGGCCTACAACTACAGTGATGAAATCATCCCCCCGGATCTCCTAAGGAAGTACCTAGCGTATTGCAAGAGAATAGTGCCTAGGCTCACGCCTGAGGCAACTGAGAGGATTAAGAACTTCTTCCTCCAGCTTAGAGGCAGCAGTCAAGAGGCAAATGCTCCAATACCCATAACACCGAGACATTTAGAATCTCTGATAAGGCTGAGCGTAGCCAGAGCTAGGGTAATGCTGAGAGACGAGGTTACTGTTGAGGATGCGGAAGTAGCTATAAGACTCATGGATTACAGCCTGCGAACAGCTGGCTTAGATGTTTCAACTGGTAAGGTCGACATCGACATTTTAATGACAGGAAAGTCCCGGAGCAAATGGGAGAAGGTGCGGATAATATTGAAGGAAATAGAGAACCTTGAAGCTGAAACCGGTAAAGCCCTTCTGAGCGAGCTGAGGAAAAGATGCGAGGAGAAGAAGATTGAACCAGACGAGTTTTACAAGCTCATAGAGCAGATGAGAGAGCAGGGAGTGATAATGTTCCCCGATGAGGAGACCGTTAGAAGAATAAGGCGTTGAAATGGATTTAGAAGAACTGCCAATAGGAGAAGACGCTAAGAGGGAGCTTAAGAAAGCTGGTTTTAAAACGCTTTACCCGCCTCAAGAACAAGCAGTCAGGGCAGGTTTATTCCAAGGGGAAAACCTGCTCTTAGCTGTGCCCACTGCCTCTGGCAAAACTCTGGTTGCACAGCTTGCAGCGATATACAAGCTTGAGAAGGAAAGCGGTAAAACCGTGTATTTAGTCCCACTCAGAGCAATAGCTTGGGAGAAATATGTTGATTTCAGCATCCTACGAGGGATAGAGGGTTTTAAAGGGAGGAAGATTCGGATAGCTCTAGCAACCGGGGACTACGATTCTAAGGCTGAGGAGCTTGCTGACTACGACGTAATAGTCGCAACATACGAGAAGTTCGACTCGATAATTAGGCATAGGCCGAAATGGATAAACGAAGTAAATCTTGTTATTTTCGACGAAATACACTACGTGGATTCTGAAGACCGGGGCCCCGGCATAGAAACATTAGTATCCTTCACTAAGGCAATCCTGCCCAAGGCTCAATTGATAGCTTTAAGCGCCACAGTTTCAAACGCTGAGGAGGTTGCGAAATGGCTTGGTGCAAAATGCATAGTTTCCGAGTGGAGGCCCGTTAACCTTAGGGAAGGGGTTCTCCACGACTCTAGAATATTTTTCAAAGACGGTGAAGTCGTTGAGCTGAAGGATGAGTTCGAAGAACCTCTGCACTCGCTGCTCGCTTACTCGCTTAAGGATGGTGGTCAAGCTCTTTTCTTCGTTGAAACGAGGAAGAAGACAGTATACTTGGCGAGGAAGCTTTCCTCAGTATCCTACCTATTTCTCTCCGAGTCTGAGAGAGAGAAGCTGAAGGAGCTTGCGGGAGAAATAAGGGAGAATAGCGAGTCGACGATAATCGGAGAGGAACTTGCGAGCGTTGTTGAAAAGGGTGTTGCCTTCCACCACGCAGGGCTAACTAGTTTTCAGCGTAGGATGGTCGAGGAAGCGTTTAGAGAACGGTTTTTAAAAGTAATAACAGCAACACCAACCCTCGCAGCAGGGGTTAACCTTCCTGCAAGAGTTGTCTGTGTAACCTCGGTTAACAGATTCGACCCTGAAACACACACCAGCAGCATGATACCCATCATGGAGTACAAGCAGATGGCTGGGAGGGCTGGCAGACCCAGGTACGACAGGTTTGGAGAAGCAGTCATATATGCTAGGAGCGAGAGAGACATAGACTACCTGATGGCCAAGTATATCGAGTCTATTGCTGAACCGATAGAATCTAAGCTCGGTCTCGGAACGTATTTTTCAACAGCCATACTCGCTTCAGTTGCCAGCGGGATAGCGGTTGACGTTGAAAGCATTCTCGAAGTATTCAGAAACACGCTCTACCATGTTCAGAAAGGTAGGGGGGTTTCAAACAGGGTTAAGAGGATTCTGAAAATACTTATGGGGGACGGGCTCATAATCAGGAGTAACGGTTTCCTTGAGGCAACGCCCCTGGGGAGGAGGATATCAGAACTATATATTTCACCATCAACTGGCATATTGTTTCTAAACGGTCTAAAGAATAAGCCACATTCCTTCACAGAAGTCAGCGGCTTAAACCTGATATGCGCATCTCCAGACATGAGGCCCAAGTTCGGCGTAACAGGCTCAACTGAGAGCTTTGTAATCGATTTCGTTGGAAAACACGAGTCGGAGCTCTACCTCGACATTGAGGACATTAGTCCGATGGAGACCTACAAGACGATGACAGCGCTGTGGATGTGGATAAACGAGTATAGTGAAGACGATATCTATCTTAAGCTGGGTGTAGAACCTGGAGACCTTTATGCCTGCAAGGAGACGGCACAGTGGTTAGCATACTCTGCTAAGGAGATAGCTAGACTCGTCAAAGATCATGATGCTTTAAAGAAGCTTGAGGAGCTTGAGGCCAGAATAGAATACGGCGTTAAGCCAGAGTTATTAGAACTAGTATCTTCACTCGAAGGTATCGGTAGAGTAAGAGCCAGACGACTCTTCAGCCATGGTTTTAAAAAGCTTTCTGACGTCGCCTCAGCCAGTGTGAACGAGCTTTCCAGAATACCGGGGATAGGCCAGAAGCTAGCATTAAGCATAAAGAAAGAAGCCGGAGGCATAATACACAAAGAGGAGTGGAAGAAGAGAAAGGGGGGAGAAAGGATTCAAGCAAGCCTTGCTGAATTTAACGATTGATTTACAATTATCAAGTCAAAAATATTGTGGTGAATTATCAATACTTTTTACGAGTAGATTAAATAGCCCGTTCCAGTAGAAATCCGGTAATGGATTGCAGCAAGGTACTAGGTCTGCCAGTTAAAGATATTTATGAGAGGGAGGTTGGAACCCTCGTCGGCTTTGAGATCGATTCAAGGGGGATGCCCTCCAGCTTCTTCATAATGATGCCCAATGGAAGCTTCCTAAAGGTTGACGGAGAGGCTGTTGAAACTGGGAGAGAATACGTGATTTTGAAAAACTTCTGGAAGATAAAAGCCGAGAGTCTAATAAGGAGTATTGAGATAACTAAAAGGAGGATGGAGGTTCTTGAAAAGCTTAGGCAGGAACACCAGATACCTACTAACGTATACGACGAGCTTAAGAACGTGTATACGAAGGATATGGTTGAGCTAAACAACAGGGTTGCTGAACTGGTTTCAGAGCTGAGCAGGGTGCAGGAGGAACTTAAGAGTAGGCTTGACATGCTAACCAGAATAAGGTCTATAAACATGGTTCAGCTTTCTACAGGGGAAGTCGATGAAATAGGCTATAAGGCTGCTGAAACAATGATAGAGTCAAACTTGGACATAACGCTTCTAGAGATAAAGGAGACGGAGTCGATACTAGCCAGGTTGAAAAACCTTAAGCAGAAAGTTTCTCACGAAGCGACCATACCTCAAAGAAGCAACTTTATAGAGCTTTTAAGAGCCATTAACAACAGTAGGCAGCAGAGCCCTGACAGCCCGCTTGTCGTCAGGCTTCAGAGCGTTATGCAGAGCCAGCAGCAGAAAGAAACCCTCTAGTATTACAATCCCTCGGGGCCAAGGTATACGGTGTCCTCAGCGTCGGGGCCAGTACCAACTATGGTGACTGGCACTCCCGTTTCATCCTGAATCTTCTTGAGGAAATCTATGCATTCTCGTGAGAGGGACTCCCTCCTCCTGGCTTTGGAGCACTCTGGGAAAAGAACATCCACCTTGGTTACTGCTATCTGTGTAGCTCCGTTAACCCTGGCTGCACGTTTAGCCATCTGGAAATTGAATGGCGCAGCCCTCCTGAGCCTGCCCGTTACAGTACCCCTCTCCACAAAGCCTCTTTTCTCAGCTTCTTCAGGAGAAAGCTCATTCTCAAGAGGTCCTTTGCCCACTCTCGTCACAAAGCTTTTTAGAACAAGTATGACTTCGTCAACCTTCTTCGGACCTACTCCAACTTCGCTGCAGACTGCTGCAGCAGTAGTGTCCCTCCCAGTTACGTACGGATATGTACCATGGTAGAGGCTTAGGTAGAAGCCTTGCGTACCCTCTAGGTGAATCGTCTCTCCCCTGTCTAGTGCAGAGTTAACTTCTTCAGAAACATCCGTAACATATTTTTTCAGCTCGGGCAGGTCTCTGACGAGCTTTGCCTTCCTAGTAACCCTGTCTGCGAGAGCGGGGGAAACACCCGTGCCAGTGGTGCCTATGAACTCCCTGAAAAAGTCACTACCCCTGTCAGCATCGATATGCTTCTGCTCGATTACAGAAGCCTTCTCGTCGATGAATACTCTTCCCTCGACGCCGAGCGTCTCAACTTCGCTCATAAACACTTTAGGGTCTACGTTAGCCCCGGCACCTATAAGCAGTCTTGTCTCAGGAACCAGGAATGCACTCGGCACCATTCTAAGCCTGTATGTATTGCCCTTGTAGACTACGGTGTGCCCAGCGTTTACAGAACCGACTCTAACAGCTATCTTCGGATGCTCCTTAAGTGCCAGGAATGCGGCGACTTTTCCTTCTAGGGACCTTCGAACGGTTTTCCCTCGTCGCCAAAGAATCCTGACACTATTACTGTAAGCATGCTAGCTCACACGCACGGTTTTGAAACAAGGAGTATAAAGCTTTTTCCATATTGTTTTTAAGCCTAGTTTAACATTAATCGAATAGGGTTGGTGAAGATCAAGTATGGGTGCTGCGGGTTCCCTCTTTCGATGAGCAGGTATTTTTCAGAATTCAGCCTCGTAGAACTCCAGTCTACCTTCTACAAGCTCCCCATGGTCAAGACTGCGGAGAAATGGAGGAGCCAAGCCTCCGAGGGTTTCGAATTCACTCTAAAGGCATGGCAGGGGATCACACACCCGCCTGAAAGCCCAACGTGGAAGAGGAGCGGTTTAAGTAAGGGGGAGCTTAAGGACTATGGTAACTTCAACCCTTCAAAGAAGGTTTTTGAAGCATGGGATAGGACCCTGGAAATTGCTAAGAGCCTACGTGCGAGGATAATAGTTTTTCAAACTCCCCCGAGCTTTAATCCTTCTCCGAAGAACATCGACAACATGAAGAAGTTTTTCAAAGAGATAGATAGGGGAGGGAAGATTCTCGCCTGGGAGCCTCGTGGAGAATGGTTGGAGAAGAAGAGTGTTACAAGAAGCCTATTGGAGAAGTTTGAGTTGACCCATGTGGTAGATCCTTTTTGGGATCAGCCTCTCACTACTGGAGTCTACTATTTCAGGCTCCACGGTCTCGGGAAGAGGTATAATTACAGTTACGAATACAGTCTTGAGGATTTGAAAAAGCTCAAGAACCTGATAGAAGGTTTAAAGAGCGCGGAGGAAGTGTATGTTTTATTCAACAATAAGAAGATGCTTGATTCTGCGAAGCTATTTGCTAGCCTCCTCTGAGCATCGCGGAGAATGGGTGTATGCATCTTTCTAGGAAAGAAAGATAACCCTGGTTATCCGCGGCTTCAACAACGTCTTCGCCGAACCTCATCTTACTTTCAGAAAGCGCTTTCACAATATTTTCTGGAAAACCTTTGAGGAACTCGCTTGAAGAAAATGCTTTCGAGACGATCTCGCTTACATCCCTGGCCTTAGGCCTCAGTATGGTCCACCATCTCCCGTTTCTCGGAAACGGTTGAACCAGCGTCCTCTCGTTGCCCAAGTATGTTTCGACAAATATTGTAACATTACTGCTAAAATACGGTGGACCCATATGTAGGGTGGCTGCTCTTTTTTCACACTCTTCGAGTATGAAGAGCAATACGACGTTCTTCTCCTCGTCACTCCAAACCTTATCCATTAAAACCCTGAACTCATTATCCTCCAGGAGCATGCTGAGTCTTGAGAGCAGTCTATACGCCTGCCCCCATAGAATGTCTGGAATATTGGTCCAAGCCGGCATCGTTATCGAAAACATGTTCAGACCCCTACTCCTCACGATCTCTCTAAGCTCTTCTTTAGAAGCCCGGTACGTCGGGTAGAAGAAGCTGACAGAAGGGTTCTTAAGCATCAAGTGTGCAGCATACTGCGCTATGCTGAGGCTCTCTCCGCTCACAGCCGCAGCCACGTTCCTAAGCTCGTCAACAGGGTCTATCACGCATATTAGACTATCCCTGGCCTTCCTATACAATTCCTCCTCCCTACCCCTGTATAGCTCTCCCGGGTCTAGTATTAATGGGGGTTTGAATGAAGCCAGTCTTTCCAGAGTCTTCTCGAAGCCGCCTAGCGAGTACACTAGTAGTTCAACCAAGAAGCCGCTGAAGCCCCTTGTCTTTATCTCGGCGCCGTAAACTCCTATGCCTTTAAAGAACTTCTTTAAAAGGCGTGCTTCATCCCTCATTTCCGGGCTCAGCTTCTCCTTCACGAACTCCGTATGGAAAACAGTCCTGTCAGTAGCACTCCTGTACGCTCCCTTCTCAACCCTGTAGCACGGCACTATGTCTACATTGATTCCCTCGATCCTAACGGTTACGTAAGGATGCTCAGCGAACCTAAGCCTACATTTCTCAGAGCCGAAAATCCTCTTAACATTGTCTATTAATACCCTGCCCATCTCCTCCTTCTTCCACTTTATCGGGAATCTTACGAAAACGTCTGCATCAGTTTCTCCGGTCAACCAAGTATCCTTAGCCACCGAGCCTTCGACAAGCACGTCTGCCTCAGGCTCCAGATTCTTAAATTCTTCTCGGAGCGTTGAAACAACCTTGGAGAGAACACGATTCATGTGTTCCCTCTCCTCTGGACTCGGCTTAATCCGCTTTAAAACCTCTTGAACAACCTCCTGCAGGTTACCTGACATAGATTATATTTACCGAGGCCTATTAATCAATTTTTTCCCAGAGAGTCTCGTATACCGGTCCCCTCGGAGTCAAAGTGCTTTTCTTAAGCCTAAGCCTGCTAGTAGGGCTTCCACCGATGAGAATGTCCGCATTATTCTTAATGAAGAGTATGAGCTTGTCAATATTCACGCGACTCCTAACCCTTGCCAGAGTAATATGTGGAGAAAACTCTTCGCTCATTCTAAAACCGATGCTGGACAAAGCTTCTGAAACCCTCTTAGCCCTTTCAACAACCTCATCAGTACCCTTGCTGATTTTTGCGAATACGACTCTGGGTTGGGAGGCTGTTGGAAATGCTCCCAGTCCACGGAGCTCTATCTCGAGCGGATGCCCTTCAACCCTGGAAAGGACTTCGCATATCTTGTCAACCATGCTTTCATGAACCTCCCCTATGAAAAAGAGGGTTATGTGGAGAATCCTAGTATCGACAAGTTTCAAGTCTGCACGCGTCTCAACCATTCTTCTCTGTATCTCCGATATTCTACGGCTCAGGTTATCATTTTCAACGTCCAATGAGACGAAGACCCTGACCATTCCCAATCAGTTTAAGGAGACAATTTATATACCTTATTGCCATCGTAGAGATTGTTGAAACACCTGATACTTATAGCAGGAATGCCGGGCTCTGGAAAAACCACCGTCGCCAAGATAATGAGTGAGAAAGGCTTACCAGTAGTGTCCATGGGGGATGCTGTTAGAGAAGAGGCGGAGGCACGTGGAATTGGTAAGAGTATAATCGAAATGGGCAGGTTCATGGTTGAGCTGAGGAGGGAGCTTGGTGAAAACGCGGTTGCAATGCTCGTCGACAAAAAGATAGAGAAGATAGAGAGCAATGTTATAATTGTAGACGGTGTCAGATCCCTGAAAGAAGTTGAATACTTCAAGTCGAAAGGCTACTCTGTAACCAAGGTAGGCATATTATCGCCTGCAGAACTAAGATATCGCAGGCTTTCAAACAGGAATAGGCCGGACGATTCTAAAATGCTTGAAGAGCTTGAGAAAAGAGATATGGTTGAGATCTCGGTTGGAGTAGGGGGAGTAATCGCTTTAAGCGACGTCTACGTGTTAAACGAGGGGAGTTTAGAAGACCTTAGAAAAAGCACCTTAGAAAAACTGCAGGACATCCTCTCTAGAAAATCTCTATATACATAAAGTCTTCAGCAATCTGAACGTTATTGAAGAATTTCCTAGCCTGTTCCAACATGGCTGAGACGTCGCTATATCTAGAGCTTATGTGAGTCAACAAGAGACTTTTAACACCTGCCTTAGCAGCAAGTTTAGCAGCCTCCACGCATGTTGAGTGTTGCAGCTCGTCGGCTTCACTACCCATAGTCTCGTCGAAAGTAGCTTCGTGGATTAAAATGTCCGCATCACGACAGAATTCTTCAAAACCAGGAGTGCTTCCCATATCACCCGTGTAGACTATTTTAACTCCTGGCCTAGGAGGCCCGACAACCTCCTCGGGTCTAATGATCCTACCGTTTTCAAGCCTAACAGGCTCCCCTCTGACAAGCATGCTTCTCAAAGGCCCCGGTTTAATGCCTAGTTCCTCAGCCTTCTCCACGTTGAATTTCCCAGGCCTATCGTCTTCTTTAAAGCAATACGCATAGGATTCTACCGAGTGCCTCACACGTTGCGAGTAAACCTTGTAGTTTCTACCCGACGCGACGATGCCATTCCCCTCAAACTCCTGAACCTCAAGCGGGAAAGAGGGTTTGTAGAATATCATTGGCAAGCAAGATTCTATGAATTGTTTAAGCCCTCTCGGGCTGAAGATTTTAAGAGGGCTTCTCCTGTTTTGAAGAGTCATCGTCATCAACAGCCCGGGAAGCCCTAGAACATGGTCTCCATGCATATGCGTTATGAATATGCTTGAAACCTTCTCGATGCTTAAGCCAGCTATCATCAACTGCCTCTGAGCCCCCTCTCCGCAGTCAAACAATAGAGTCTCGCCTCTCCACCATAGGGCTATGCAGGGATGACTCCTACTAACAGTAGGGACGGCTGCGGACGTGCCCAACATGAAGAGCTTTCCGAAAGGCTGGCTTTTCATCGATTCCTCGCCACCAATAGTTTCCTAGTAAGACTTGTATGAACCTCTATAAAATATGTTTCCATAATCTTAAAGCCCTTTGACGCTAGGAAGTCTTCCACAGGCATCTTGCTCGGGGAAAGAAAGACAATCCAACCTTCATCGCGAAGAATCCTAGAAGACTCCTCTATAAAGCCTTCGTAGACCCTCGACGATTCTAAGCCGTGCGTTGAAGCTCTTCTACCATACGGCGGGTCTGTAACAATAGCGTCAACACGCCTGAGAGGCATGTGTCTAGCGTCTCCGAGCAATTGGCAGACTTCGAATGCTCCAAACCACCTATAGTTTCTTATAGAAGAATATGCCATCGCAGGGTCTATTTCCAATCCCAAAGGTATTGTTCTAAGCTCATTAGCCTCGATCAATATTGTCCCGGTGCCGGAGAAAGGGTCTAACACTATGCTGCCCTCTCTAACCCTCGCGAGATTAAGCATTACTCGAGCGAGTTCAACCTTTAGGCTGGAAGGATGGAAAAAAGGCTTTACACCTCCGCTTCTCGAAAACACTCTACGCCTATCGCTGAGACAAATCTTTCTACCGACTAATAAAAATCCATCTGAAGCAATCACTTCTATATTGTTGCGAGGATTTTCCAAATCTACAAGTAGCCCAGCGTTCTTAGCCTCAATATTCAACTTCCTCTCCAAGTTAACAGCCTCCTGTGGAGAAATGCTGCCTCTAACCCTCCTAACTCGGAAAGCAACGCTTTCCTTTAAAAATCTCTTCTTAACCAAACTAATCACTTCACTAGTGGAAGCATCTTTTCCCAGAATGCAAACTTCTTCGCATAAAAAGTGCGAGAAAGCAAGCCTCTTAAATGCTCTCAGAACTGGCTCTAATGGTGCTTCAAACCTACATACTTGAGTGAAGGGCTTCAGAAGATTCCTAGGAACACTCTCTGCTTCGAAGGCTCCCTCGATCTCAGCATATGGAAGCTCATCGTGTTCTCCGGAAACCAGCGCGAAAAATCTCATCCATTCCTGCTTGCTGCTCAGAGCCAGTTCTTCTCCCTGAGCGCCCTAACCACGTCCTCAGCCACCGAAATATTAGAGTACTGGTTTTCAATAGTGTCTGATGATATAATGATCGAGGCCCCCGCATTCCTTATTTTATCATACGCATTGCCAATGAACAGACCGTGGACGCATGCGACAGATATCTGGGACGCACCCTTCGCCTTCAAAAGCTTCATCGCCTCAATGATGGTCCCGCCCGTGCTTATTATGTCGTCTATCAGAATAGCCTTCCTACCAGCAGGGTTGAGCTCGCCCTCGGTAGAGGAGATTCCTCCCGTCTCCTTATCCCTGACTTTCTCAACCCAGCCGAAACCCCCTTTAATCATTTCGGCAAGCCTCTGAGCCCTAACTGCAGCATTCTTATCGGGTGCAACCACATAGGCCTTTTCAAACCCGTTCTCAATATAGTACTTTGCGAAAGAACGGGTGACGTCTATTACAATCCTGTTCTTAAAACCCTGAATAGCATGCTCACTATGCGGCTCAACCAAGGCCACACGGTCAGCACCAGCGGCTTCTATGATCTTTGCAACCAGATTTGCAGAAGCAGTCTCTCCGGAGAGGAACATCTTGTCTTGGCGGGCATAAGCCATATAGGGGATTACGACGGAAGCGTTTCCGCCACCGTTAGCTTTGAAAGCAGATATTAACTGCAGCAGTATCATCAGGTTCCTATCTTGCGGGGGAGATAATGATTGAATTATTAGTGCATCCACGCTTTTAACGTCATCAAGCAACCTCACGTAAACCTCCCCATCCGGGAACTCTTTAGTATGGACGTTAATCTTCCCCAAACCTGAAAGCAAGCGAATTCTTTCACCCAGGCCTTTACTGGCAGGGCCGATTATTACTTTCAAGATAAACAGGCAATCAGAAAGGGGCTTTTTAAACTCTTCGAGAAAAATATGAGCCATAGTGACATAGAGAACCGAGTTTCAACAGTAGGCAAGCCTCTTGTCTTCATGGAAATGGAAATAAAATACATTGAGCCGGAGAAGAGCATTATCGAAGGCCATACACTTCAAAATTATGAGGAAGAAGAAAAAGGGATCGAGGCTAACTGGATTTCATTAGGAAAAAGCAAAGGCAAAGACAACTGGTCTAGCTATCTTACTTACTTTTTACAAGGTTGTCTTTGCTTTCCTAATTACCTCACCGCATCCTCAGAATAAGTGTCACATTTTTATAACATCGTCACAAATTTTATAAATCCCAGATAATAAAAAAGAACAGCTTTGGTGAGAAGAGAGAACAGGGCAAACCAATTAATCCAACGAAGCGTATTTGAAATCGTGTTTGCCGCTTTATGTGCTGGTCTAGCTATCTTACTTACTTTTTACAAGGTTGTCTTTGCTTTCCCCGTGCTCCCATACCTTAAATTTGAGCTAGCAGAGATACCGGTCGTCATGGCCTTTCTCATAACTGGGCCTTTCTCCGGATTGCTTTCTTCAGTAATATACTGGGCTATTCTTACTATGGTGGGTGAGTGGACGCCGATAGGACCCCTTATGAAGTTTCTGGCAGTAGCCCCCACTCTCCTGGGCCTGTGGGCAGGTTTCATTTTGAGTAGGAAGGTGAAGAAGAATCCCAATGTTTTACTTTCGATGGCTCTGGGCATTGTTCTAGCTACAATCGCCAGGGTACTTGTTACCTCGTTGATGAACTTGCTAGTACTCTTGTGGCTCTTCCCCTTCTTTTTAGACCTTGCTGCCAACTATCTTAAAGCAACAGTTGGTTTTCAAGCGGATTCCTCTTACGTAGTATTGTTGATGACGCTGGTTTTCACGGCAGTGTTCAACATCTTACACTCGCTTCTCTCCATAATCCCCTCGTACTTCCTCATTGTCAAAGCAGTTATAAGGGTCAGGTCAACAAATCTGAAAAAGCCCTGGTTCCAGCAAGTATTGGAAGCCGATTCAAAGAGGCTTTAGACAGTAAACCATTTAAACCAGAATTATTTGATGTTCGCCCATGGCTGAGCTGGATGCTTCAAAGCTTCCTGGGGATGCTCAGAAGGAGCTTAGAGAGTTCCTTGAGAAGAAGCTTTCCTCTAAGGCTGGTGGGGACGGAGGGAGGATTGTTTTCGAAAACGTTTCGAATACTAGGCTTAGGAAGGCCGCAAGATGGTTTCTCTGCAGGAAAAAACTGAGCAATGAGTATAGAGTTCTTTCGGATAAGAAAAAATTAGTTGTTAAGAAGAGAAAGAGCTAAAGCGTGTAGGTTGAATACAGGGATCTCTCTGATATTTCTCCGGCAAAGTTATGTAGCATCAGCTTTTTGACGGTGTTGTTGTCAAACCCGTGGCCTAGGAGCCAGCTTAGTTTAACATATGCTACCTCGCTAAGCATGTCTTCGCAGTATACTACTCCCAGTTTCGCCATTATCCTGGCATTCCTGTAAACATACGGGTTTACCCTTCCGAATATGCATTGGGTAGTCATCGCGAATAAAACTCCTTCATCTATTCCCCTCTGGATGCTGCGAACCCATGAAAGGTTCCTGTCCAGAGGCTCTGTTGGAACATGACCCATGCCTGTCCCCTCTATCACTATTCCTCTGTACCCTTTGTCTATAAGGAAGTCAATAATCTCGGGGCTTGAGCCTGGATACGTCTTAACTAGTGCAGTCTTAGGTTCAAAAGCATCGTCTACATCAGGAGAATCCTTGCTTCTAGGCCTATAGTTGTTGGTGACCATTTCAATCCTACCTTCTGGCCAAACTTTTGCAAGAGGCGGAGAATTGATTGGCTTGAATGCATCTCTCCGAGTAGAATGCATCTTCCTCACTCTTGTCCCCCTTATCAAGTAATTGAAAGTATCGCTGGATTCAGCATGCATGCAGACAACGACCTCACCGAGGTCTGCTCTAGCAGCAGCATGGAGGCCGCATATTATGTTCATGTCGGAGTCTCTTGAACCCCTATCACTAGACCTTTGTGAGCCGACGAGTACAACGGGAGCGTTCAATCCCCTTAGCATGAATGAGAGTGCTGCGGAAGTATAGTGCATCGTATCGGTTCCGTGAAGAATCAGAACTCCGACATCGCCTTGGCTGAGGCTCTCAGCAACCTTCCTAGCTATGACTGACCACTCTTTATGCGTCATGTCTTCTGATGCTAATCCAAAAAGCTTCTTAACGTTTCTCAAATACGCTATTTTCAAAGCCTCCGGAACGTTGTAGAATATTTCCTCAGGCGTGAACAGCATTGAAACACCGCCTGTGTAATAGTCTATTCTAGCGCTTATCGTGCCTCCTGTTGAGAATATTGAGACCGGAGGTAAGCTTTCATCTTGCTTGACTTTTTCAAGCATCTTGAATTTTCCAAGCTCCACAGAGCCTTCCAGTTTCACGATTTCGCCGCTATCTATTTTGAAACCAACATTGTAACCGTTATCAAGCTTTATTACAAGAGTATCGCTATCGCCGAAATCTACTTCTTCCCTTGGAATTAGTATGCCTTCTATCGTAATGTCTCTCCGCTTAAGTAAGACTCTGTCTCCGGGCCTAATGCCTTTCTCTATAAGAATCTTCTCAACCCTTTCGGAATACGGCATTCTACTCCAGCCTCCTCTTAACCTCTTCCTCGACTATTCTGTATATCGTTGAACCTTCAGCAAGCCCTCTGAACTTTTCCATCATTCTACCCATGAGCATCTTAACAGATCCCATGCCTTTATCTTTAACATAAGAAAGGTTTTCTTCAATGAGCCTCCTAGCTTCAGCTCTTATCTCATCTTCACTAATACTTCTGCGCCTAAGCTCTTCGTAAACCTCGTTTAAACTCATACCCTTGTCAGCGAAGAGGATGAGAGCCTCTTGAATCATCTCTCGAGGGAGGTCTCCCGGAAAGGTTCTTAATAGCGGGATAAGCTCTTCCTCGCTGTATTCTCTTCCACCCTCCCTCCTCAAGTACGGCAGAGTGTTTAATAAGAAGGATGCTAGAGCCAATGGCGTTAAATTAGACTCTTTAACGACTTTCTCGAAAACAGTTAGATAATGCGACCTGACTAATTGCTGAGCCATGTGGCTGCTCAGACCCATTGCCTCGAGCTCCTCAACCTTCTCCCGAGGCTTCTTTGGAAGTATTCTCCTTATTCTTTCAAGCCTATCCGTTGAAATCGGTATTGGAGGTATGTCCGTCTCAGGGTACATTCTAGCTGAGCCTGGAAGCGGCCTCAGGTAGTCGGTGTTACCGTCTTCAAGCGCCCTCCTGGTTTCGGAG
>JAFNIT010000024.1 GCA_017601345.1 Candidatus Brockarchaeota archaeon
GTTAAAGCCCTCATCAGTATTTCAGAGCCAGATGCAGATTCAACCCTAAACGCAATCCTACCATCATCCATCAGGATAATATGACCCTTTTTAATAGCATTGAAAGCCGCGTCACTAGCTAGGGGAACAAGCCTGCTTGACCCACCCTCCGACTCAGCAGCCTGAATAATCTTAACAGTTTCATTAGCCTTTACTTCAACAGGGGCCTTTAAATCCCCGATTCTGACACTGGGACCGCGTAAGTCTCCTAGGAGTATGAAATACTTGCCGAGCTCAGCCTCCACACTCCTAACCAGTCTGGCAGCATCTACCCATTCCTCCGGCGAGCCGTGGCTAAAGTTTATTCTGAATATACTTGCTCCCAGAAGCGCCATTTCCCTAATGACACTTCTAGACCTTGAGGAATTGCCTATTGTGACCGCAATCCTAGTCTTCATCAGCAAGAAGCATTATGTCCTTTCAAATAAGCGTTGATGATTGATAGTCATAAAACTAAACAAGAGTACATTGAAAAAGGCATTGGGAAAAAGCGCCACGGGCAGGATTCGAACCTGCGTGCCCCGAAAGGAGCATCGGGTCTCTTATCTCTTAAGATCTCGAGCCCGACCCATTTGTGGGAAAGGCTTTTCCACTCTGGCACCGTGGCGCCACTTATTCCTAGGGCTTGAAGACTGATAAATTTTTCCTGCACTGATTTAAACCGTTCATTAAAACATGGGTAATAACATCAGTTAGTTCGTTTAAAGTAAGCTCTTAATAGCTTGTACAATATCAGTTGATTTTCAAGATAGAAAGCATTCTTGTTTTGAGGAAGGTAAAGATAACCTTCATCCCTATATCTTAATAATATGGAGTCATAATTTAACTAAATTATATTTTCGCCTGAGTAACTGAGGGATAAGCTCTTCATTAACATACTATTGAAAATCTTTCCCATTGAAACTCTACCAACAGCCTACGGTCTAGACATTATGAGAAGACTTCTACTTAGAACAAAAACCTCCTTCCTATCTTACGAAATCCCAGTGTTATTAGCATTCACCGTTCTTCTACCACTATTAGGCATCCCAGCCTTAAAAAAGGCGTCGCGAGAAAAGGAATAGGTGCGTATTAACATATGAAAAAACCTATTAAGTTCTATTCCAAAAGGCCATTTAAAAGATCACCCTCTTTCAGGGCTTCTACAATATGTGCTTGGGGAACCGATAGGCTGTATTTCTTAGTCCTCCCGTACCTTCCCATGTTGACTATTTTCGAAGAGATTATGCCTGCAGACTCAAGCTCGTTGAGGAGAGAAGACAGCCTCCTGTCAGTAAGCGACTCGAGGCCAAGGTTTGTAACCAGGCTTCTATACTCCGTGTATATTTCTCCGCTGGTATGCTGAGCACTTGGATTCCTGAGATTCTTAAGTATTGAGATTAGGAGTACTTTGCTCTGAATCGGGAGGGTTCTAATAACCTCGTTAACCTGGTCTCTCTCGATTTTCCTAAGAGCCTCCTGGACGCATTCCACAGTTATCTCCCTCTTGCCTCCTCTCTCAGCAGTTTCTGCAGAAACCCTGAGAAGGTCTAGGGCTCTCCTAGCATCCCCATGCTCCGAGGCTGAAAGTGCGGCAATATACCTGATTACAGAAGGATCACAAACTCCGTTGTGAAAAGCTTCCCTAGCTCTCTCCATAAGGATGTCGAAAAGCTCGTCCGAAGAATACGGTTTGAAAACAAGCTCCTCCTCGCTTAAAGTACTAAGAATTCTAGGGTCTAGAATCTGTTTGAAAGTAATCTCGTTCGAAATACCTATAAAGGAAACCCGGTGAGAGGAAAAGTTCTCGTTGATCCTTGAAAGCTCGTAAAGCAGGTTTTCTCCCTCTTTCTTAACTATAACATCAATCTCGTCTAAGGCTACTAGAAGATACAGGTTATTGGCCTTAATATGGTTGACAATCCTTCGGAAAACCTCCGCTGTTGCTAAGCCTGTGAAAGGTATTGAAAGGCCTATTTGCCTAGATATTGAGGCTAGAATACGGTATTCAGAGCCTTCCAGCCTGGAGTTGACGAGGACACATTTTATGTTAGCTCTTAGCTCGTTAGCTTTCTTCGACAACGCGTTGAAAACAAATCTTATGACTGCTGTTTTACCTGTTCCAGGCTTACCGTAGATAAACAGGTTAGAAGCCTTGTTATGAAGGAGGAGAGGAGCAACAACCTCGCCCACATATTTTATCTCATTTTCACGGTGAGGAAGGTGATTAGGAATGTAATCATGTCTTAAAGCATCTCTATTCCTAAAAATACTGCTCTTTAGAAACATGTTGTCGAATACTTTGTTGAGCACTTCTAGGCTTCCTCTCGCCTCCTCCATAAGAAGACAAACCGCTTCTCTTTGAAAAGAAAAATAAATTGGTGAATTGTTTAGAGAAAAAAATACAGAAAAGTTGGAATATGAGTAAATGCGTCATGAAAGAACACTCCCGCCCCTTTGTTTCTTCTCCACACTATAAAATTAAAAAGTTATTATTTATTTAAGAACTTCTTATTCTCCACACTATTACGGTTAGTGTACATGCTTTTTTTATTCTTTTCGTTTACTATCCTTGAGTAGTATAATCAAAATTTTTTAGAATCTTTGCATTCTTTTCCTCCTCATTCCAATGGAAATGAAGGGGTGCGAGTGCTGATTTTTCATTATCTTCAGAAGAAATGCTTTTTCTTTTCTTCTTTTCCCAAATTCTTCTTTTCTCTTTTTATTTTAGTTCCCTCCTTCTCTTTTAAACTATCTTTTTCTCTCTTTTTCAATAGTCTACACCCACCCCTTTATTTCTACTGGAATGATACGATTTCTACTTTTTTCTCTCTTTTGTAGAAGAGTCTCTGTGAATTTTTCTTTTTTTAGCCTTAACGCTGCATTTTCTCTTTTTTCATTTCCACTGGAAAAACTGCTTTTTAACACTTATTTTCTTCTTTGCTCCGTCTTTTCTGAAATCTGCTGTTGGTTTACAAGAGTGAGAAGAAGAAACTGGAGATTCATTTTTCAGATGGTTCAGATACGGTTATTTCTCTTAGGCTGGAGGGAAGTGATTTAGATAAGTATAAGACTGCTCTTGCCAATCTTCTTCCCCTAATGCTTTCCCAAGAAGCTTTTCAACGAGAACTCTTTGCTTCTCCTCCGGAAAAACCTGTTAAAAGGATTAATGCAGAGGATGTTTTCTTAGAAACATTGCATAAACAGGGGGAGGTTCTTGGTAATATTCTGAAGGTGATCAGAGAGTTTAGGGATATGAGTTTCTCGTCTAAAGATATTAAGAAGAGGTTCGAGGAGAGAGTAGGCAGGCCTATTCAATTAAGCACTGTTGCAACTTATCTCATGAGGCTTCACGATAAGGGTCTTCTCTTAAGGAAGAAGATGGGGAAAGAGTATGTTTACCAAGCTGCTCCAGTTCTTCTTAAAGCCGAGCAATGAAGCTAACCCTAGTTTGAATTACTATTCTGCCTGAGATGCTTATGGGTCATCGGCTTGTTCGATGCTTTTACCGACTTTCATACGTAACTTCTGTTTGGGAAGACGGTGAGAAACGATAATAATATAATGCTGGATTATAATTGTCAGAACAGCGGGAAAGATAGTTGTTTTCAAGTCGGTAATGAGTATTGTTTATGAAAAATTTGAGCGATAAGCTAGCTATTTCTCAATAAGCCTGTAGTAGAATGTTTTTCCTTTTCTCTCTCTTGTTAGTAGACCTTTCTCTGTAAGCTTTTTCAAAATCCTGCTCACGTGTTCCTCTGTTCTTCCTACCAGGGTGCAGCATTCGCTTGCAGTGATTACGCCTTTCTTCCCCACTTCCTCCAGTATCTTCTGCTCGGTTTCAGTAAGATATTCTACAACGTTTTGCTTGACAACTGGTTGGTGATCTATCTCAATCTTCACCGGCTTCTCCTCCTTAGGCCATTCTAGGTCTTTAAGGTAGATGATTATCTTGTAGACGGCTTCTATGAGAAGCCTTGTCCCTTTCTCAATTCTTTCGGTCTTTTCAAGGGCTTCTTCAAATCGTCTTTCAAGAAAACTATATTTTTCGCTTAGTTCTAGCAGTTTCTTCTCAAGATCTTCCTCTCTTCTGCTTCTTCCGAACAACGTCAAACCAATTTTTGATGCTATACTGATGCTATTATATTTTTGCTTCTCATCAACACGTCGATTTTGGTTATTATGCCTTCTAAGCGTCCTTCCCTTGTAACTAAGACGGCATTATGCCCTTTAAGAAGGTAGTCTACCACTTCGGTAACACTCGTATCTGGGTCGACCATCGGGTATATCGAAGAAATTGCCTCTACAACCTTTTTCTGGTAGAATTTTTGAACGTCTTTCTCCTTGGCGAATGCCTTTAAGAGTTCAAGTTCCTCAACAGCTCCTATGGGGGTCCCGTTCTTCAAGACCGGTAGTTGGGATATTCCGTATTTTCGCATTAGCTTCAAAGCTTTTTCGATGGTGTCATCCTCGTTGACTACGATGACGTCTCTTATGGCGATATCTATCGCCCTAGACCCCCTTGGCTGAGAATCCTCCATTAATGCTTCTGCTATCTTTCTCAGAGTGGAGAGGCGCGGATCCACCTGGTTTTTCTCTATTCTTGCTATTAAAGCTTGACTTACTTTCGCCCTTTTAGCTAGGATGCTCTGTGTCAACCCTTTTCTTTTTCTTTCTTTCCTTATTTCTTCGCCTGGTTTTTTGAGAAGGTTAAGTAAATCCAACCTTCTCTTAGTTTGCATAAAGTAATGTATTTTTACTTTACTCTTTTCCTAAAGTCAACGGCGGTCTTAATCTTCTCCAGAAGTGTGTTAATCAATTCCTCGGAAACATTCTCCTCTTTGGCTTTCAATTGCATCATGATGCTATTTAATTGCATAATGACGTTTAACTGACTTATATCTATTAATCCTAAATAGGCAATTATTAATAGCGTAACGATGGCTTTTCTAATGTTTGTTTTAGCCTGGTTCAGGGTTCTGAAAAAAGCTCCTTTAGGCACCTTCACCCCCTTAAAATCTACGTACCCGCCCTTTACTATTTTATGGTCAATATTATCGTAGTAAAACATTATTGCTTCGAGCTGTCTAAGGGTTAAAGTTGATTCTTTCACAAGCATTTCAACAATCTTGTCTGTTTCTACCGTTTTTTCACCCATTTTTCCATTTTTAATAGACTCCTCTTGTAGTTATACTTTACCATATAACTCGTGTTTTACTTATTTTCGAGGGAAAAAGAGAAAAATAGCAAATCGTTTTAGAAAGTTAGGGGTATGGCCAGGAGGAGGAGAAAGGAAGCAAAGGTTATTCGAAAGGTTATTCCTAAGATTTTCCCCTGTCCTAAGTGTGGTGTCCAGTCGGTTTCAGTCGTAGAGAATAAAGCTTCTGGAAAGATGAGGGTTGTATGCGGTAACTGCGGGTTGTCTGCAGAATTCGAGCCTGTAAAGAATATTGAGAATGTGGATTACTTCAACAAGTTTGTAGATTTGTATCACAGTGGAGAAATTTCTTAGAGCTGCAGTTTAGGTTTATATCCCCCGCGATAGTTTGGCTAATGCAAGTTGCGAATAGGTAAAACAGAGAAATATCTTTATGATGCTATTAGTGAGAAGGGCTTTATCCATATTACCTTGATCGATCCTGAGAAAATGGATAGGATTGAAGAAGTCGTTAAGGCTGCTGAAGCCGCTGGTTCTTCAGCATTTATGGTGGGCGGGAGCACTTCGCATAAAACTTCAGACTACGAGGAAGCGATAGCCAGAATTAAGTCGAACTCCAGCCTTCCAGTAATAATTTTTCCCAGTAATGTTGCAAGCATAGCTAGGGGAGCGGATGCAATATGGTTCATGTCCCTGCTTAACTCGATGAATCCCTACTACATTATTGGTGCTCAAGTGCTTGGGGTTAAAACGGTTAGGGAGTTGGGCTTGGAGGCAATTCCCATGGCATACCTGATTCTTGGGACGGGTGGGGCTGCTGGTTACGTAGGTGATGCTAAGCCTATTCCTTTCGAGATACCTGAGCTGGCAGTAGGTTATGCTATGGCTGCTGAAGCGCTTGGTTTCAGGTTTGTTTACCTAGAGGCTGGCTCAGGTGCAAAGATGCATGTTCCTGAGAAACTAGTTAGCATGGTTAGGAAGAACATAAGTATACCACTAATCGTTGGCGGAGGGATAAGGGAAGGTGCTATTGCTGAAAGCATAGTGACAGCAGGAGCAGACATAATCGTTACAGGAGACGTTCTCGAGGAAACCTGTGCAGTAAGAGAGAAGCTTTCAGAAATCATAGAAGGAGGACGAAGGGGCGTTTTAAAGAGAAGTGTCAAAGGTTTCAAAACTTGCTGCTAATCTTGAACAGAAAATGAAGTTAGAAGAGTATAATCAGCTTCTACAGGAAAAGTTTTGGCAGGCTTATAATCATGCAGCTCGTGCTAAAGAGAATGGTTACGATCCGGAGAAGAAGCCTGAATCGATAATCTCTTTTTCCCAAGCTGAGACTATAGAGAAACTTCTGGGTTTAAAGGGTTTTAAAGACAGGTTTGAGGAACTTAAGAAAACTCTTCCCCCCTTAGAAATACCGTTCAAAATAGCTGAAGATATCATACTGGGTAGATTTGGGCATTTTCCGGAAGAAAAGGCTGCAGAATTAGCTTTGAAAGCAGCATTGGCCTCGCTTACTCCGCCTGGGACAACGGCAGCTCCAATAGAGGGAATAGAGAAGGTTCTGATAAAAAAGAACAGCGACAACACCAGATATCTTGCAGTGTACTTTTCCGGCCCGATGAGGTCCGCCGGAGGAACTGAGCAGGCTCTTTCAATAATCCTCGCCGACTTTATAAGAAGGACTTTGAAGCTTGACAGGTATAAGCCGACACGAGAGGAAGTCGCAAGATATATTGAAGAATTGAGGCTTTACGAAAGGGGTAAGAACAGGTTTCAGTATAAAGTTGCTAAAAACCAGATAGCTGAAGTAATAGAGAACCTTCCCATAGAGATTACTGGGCCGCCTTCCGAAGACGTCGAGGTAGTTATATACAGGGATCTGCCTAGGGTTGAGACGAATAGACTTAGGGGCGGTGCCCTCAGGATAATAAACGACGGAATAATAGGAAGGGTTAAGAAGTTTGAGAGCATAATCAACAAGCTCAACATATCAGGGTGGTCTTGGATATCTAGGATAGAAGTGGAGAGTACGAAGTCAGAGTATCTGAAGGAGGTTTTAATAGGCAGGCCATTTTTCTCCTCATCCGAAGCCTTTGGAGGATTTAGGATTCGGTACGGCAGGGCTAGGAATACTGGTTTAATGGCAGTGGGCATTCATCCGATGTCCATGAAGGTCCTTCAGGGATTCCTATCCATAGGCTCGCAGTTAAGGATCGATAGGCCCGGCAAATCTGCAATAGTCATGCCTGTAGACTCTATAATGCCACCCATAGTCAAGACTAAAGACGGCTCTATTCATCTTGTAGACAGCGAGGAGAGGCTTAGGAAGGTTAAGGGAAATATTTCAAAGATTCTCTTCCTGGGGGATATTCTCATATCCATAGGTGATTACATAGAGGGGAATTCTCCATTAGACAGGACCGGCTACACTGAGGAACAATGGGCTGCTGAGCTCGAGGCAGTACTGAGGGAAAGAGGGAGAAGTATTAGGAATCTTCCCTTGGACGAGGCTTTTCTTAAGAGACTCGTTGAAGATCCTTTTTCCAAAATAGATTTTAGAACCGCTCTACAGATAAGCATAGCGCTGGAAGTTCCTCTTCACCCCTGCTTTTACTTCTTCCTTGAGAACCTAAGCGGACGGGAGATTCTTCACGTTGTTGAATGCTTCAGAGAAGCCGAGGTGAAGGGGGAAACGGTGAATGTTCCGATGAAAGATCCGTCTCTGGCGGAAGAGTTTGAAAAGATGTGTTTACCGTCCCAACGAGGAGAAGGCGTTATTAGGGTGGAGAAAACACATGCGGAATTCTTCCTATACTTATCCAAGTTGCCTATGCCAAAGACGGATCTGGATAAGAATGCTATCGAATATCTTAACGGTTTTCTGAATTTCAGAATAAAGCCTAAAGGTGGTGCATTCATATCTGCTAGACTAGGAAGGCCTGAGGCTGCTAAGCTGAGGGAGATGGACCCTCCTTCTCACGTTTTATTCCCAGTAGGAACTGAAGGCGGCCCCAAGAGGAGTATTGTGTCCGCATCCTCGCGTAAAAACATCCTGGTGAATATTTGCAACAGATATTGTGAGAAATGTGACTTACACACTTTCTACTTTCACTGTCCTCAATGCAAATCCCCTACGGTAGCAACATATTACTGCACCAGGTGTAAAAACTATTCTAAGTCGGAGAAATGCGAGAAATGCGGTGGCGAAGGTGTACCATACCACATGAAGAGCATTCCCCTTGAGAAAATTCTAAATGACGTTGAGAAAAAGCTCGGGATTAAGATAGATACTGAGCTGAAGGGAGTAAAAGGCTTAATGAACGAGAATCGTGTTCCAGAGCCTCTTGAAAAAGGGGTTTTAAGAGCCAAGTATGATTTGACAATCTACAAGGATGGAACGATCCGCTTCGACGCTACGAATGCTCCATTGACAGCCTTCAAGCCGAGGGAGATAGGTACTCCAATAGATGTTTTAAGAGAATTAGGATATGATACTGATGTTGAAGGCCTCTCCCTTGTCAGCGAGGACCAGCTGCTCTATCTCTATCCTCAGGACGTTATCCTCCCGCGGGAGATGGGTGACACGCTTGTTAGGATTGCTAACTTCATAGACGACGAGCTTAGGCTCCTCTACGGTGCTGAGCCTTTCTACAACGTTAAGAAAAAGGAGGATTTAATAGGACACCTCGTACTAGGGATTTCTCCACATACTCTCGGCGCTATAGTGGGTAGGATAATAGGCTACACCGATTCCCAAGTTGTGTTCGCACACCCCTTTTGGCATCAGGCTAAGAGGAGGGATTGCGATGGCGACGGAGACTCAATAATTCTCCTTCTGGATGCTCTTCTAAACTTTTCTAAACATTATGTTCCGGAGACTGCAGGAGGTTTAATGGATACTCCCCTAATAATAATGCCCATTTTAAAGCCTGATGAGATAGACGACCAAGTCTATAATATGGAGGACGTGAAGAAGTATAATGCAGATGTTTATTCACTAGCCTGGCAGGGTGTAAAGCCGAAGGAGCTTGAGGGCTGTATCAACCTGGTTAGGAGCAGTAATCCAAACATAGCTTGGACGCATAATACTAGCAGTATTGTAGACGGTGTGAGTAAAAACGTCTATAGTACTATCGGCTCTATAGATAGAAAGTTGAGGCTCCAACTGGAAATAACGTCTGTTTTAGCCGGAGTTGATGAGAAAGATTTCATAGAGAACCTTTTGAATTCACACCTCTTGAAGGACATCTCTGGGAACATAAGGACTTTCTTCACGCAGAAATTCAGATGCAAGAGATGTGGCAAGAAGCTTAGGAGGATTCCTTTATCATCTAAATGCACATCCTGTGGTGGGGAGCTTTCTCCAACAGTATACGTTGGTGGCGTTAAGAAATATCTGGCGCTCGGAAAGAAAGTTTTAACCCTCTTCTCACTCGACCCATATTTCTCAAGCAATATTGAGTTGTTAGAGAAAGAGCTTTCACTGCTCATGACTAAAGAAGATAATAAGCTTATCGCTCAGAAAAGGCTGAAACAGTATTTCTAAAAAGATTCTTCGTTAACCAGATGCTTGAGAGATACCAGCTTATGACCGCAAACTGGGCAAATCGTCCCTGTATATTTATTGTATTTTCTCCTACAGGCGGGACAATACTTAATATAAGTGAACGTTTTTCTTATTCTCATAACTCCTACCGAGATATATTTGAGGTTGAGGAGTGCTGCCGTGTTCTGGATATCATAATCGTCGGAGATTATTTCTACGTCGTAATTCTCATCGTTGCGAAGCTCGTAGCCTAAAGCCAGTATTTTAATATCTGGCTTAGAAAGCTTATCGTACACACCGTATTCCTTCGCAGCCTCTTCCACTTTTCCCCTCGACCTAGTGGAAGGATCCCGGATCATAAGCTTCCCAAGCATCATCGCAGTCTTTATTCTCATCCACCTTCTTCCAATCTCCCCGATCTCGTCTAAAAGTTCCCTTATGGTAAAGGATTCGCATCTCAGCAAGTTAGGGTCTACTCCTTGTATTATGGCAGTTGAGTCTAAGACATAGCCTTTCTTACTCATTTTCACCCCCTCCCATTAACCTGTACATACGTTTTATGTTGAAGGACCCTGAGAAACGCACAATATTCACTGTCTCATTACTGCCCGTAATCCTGACTGTTTTCTCAGGATCCATTTTCAACACTTCTTCTCCGTCCACTATTATGTGAACCTCTTCTCCGCTTAAATATTTCACTCTAATAAGCTCATCCTTGTTAATGATTAAGGGTCTTAGAGGCCTTCTTGCGCAGAGGGGTGTGCATATTAAAACTCCTACGTTAGAAAGGACGAAGGGGCCTCCTGCGTTTAGGGAATATGCTGAAGAGCCTATGGGTGTAGATATTAGGAAACCGTCCCCCTCCACTATAAAACTCCCTCCACCTAGTTCTACTAGTAGTTCAACTTGCTTCAAACCCATTACGTTTCTAATCACAACCTCGTTTACTGCGCTTAGAACGCTACCATCATATTCTATTTTCAATTTAAAGCATTTCTCAACTAGGAAATTTCCCTTGCAATATTCTTCCAGAAGCGATTCTAAATTATCACGATTAGCTTCTATCAAATACCCCCTCTTACCCGTGTTTATCGGTAGTATTAGAGACCCGTTTTCAACTGCCCTAGAAGTTCTAAGGAGGGTGCCATCGCCTCCAATGGACACTACTAGGTCGAATCCTCGCAAACCTTTCTTCAGGTCTCCTATTGAATACTCCTCTAAGAAACTCGGCTTCAGAATCCTCTTAATCTTCTCGATTATGCTAATGGTCTCTGCATCTCTAGTCTTATAGACTATTGATACTCTCACGTCCTCAGCACCTTCTTCTCTCAGTATAAGTTTTTAAATACCGCAATTTATTAGTTTTCCTTAAGATGGGTAAAGTAGTTGAACTCGGCGAGTTGAAAGAAGGATCTTGGCTCATGATTGACAATGAGCCATGTCAAATAGTTGAGATATCGCATTCGAAGCCTGGTAAACACGGAAGTGCTAAGGCGCGTGTCGTCGGAATAGGGTTGTTCGACGGTGCTAAACACACCCTTTTAAGCCCGGTAGACACGAAGGTAGAGGTTCCGCTGATAGAGAAGAGAAGTGCACAAGTGCTTACGATATTGGGAGATAATGTTCAAGTGATGGATCTCGAAACATACGGGGTTTTTGAACTTCCCCTCCCACAAGACCCTGAGCTGAGGAAGAGTATAACCCAGGGCGTTACTGTGGAATACTGGAGAGTGGGCAGTAGGCAGAAGATAATGAGAATTAAGTAAGAGTCGGTTAAACGTACTTATCTATTATGCTCTTAATCTTCTCCGCTTTCTCCAGTGTTAAGAACTCTTTATCCCTCCCCCCGGATAGTATAGCCATTATCTCATGCTTGCTTCTGGGAAGTATGTTTACGAGCATAACTGCTTCCTTTCTAGATAGTCCTGTCTCTCTCATAAGCTCCTCCACTAGTTTCCTAGCCTTGTCCGCCGGGAGCTTAGATACTTCTTTCAAATACTCTAGAACCAGTTTTTGATACTGTTTCAAATCCTCCTGCTTTGAAAGTATTTCAAGAGCCTCAGATACTGTTATGTCTGTTTCAGATATTTTCTTAATACCCATTTTTCTACAGCCTTTTGAAATGCTCGGGCCTTGCAATTAAGGTTTTTTCCTTATCCCCATCCACCACTTGAATAAGGTATGCTCTGCCCCTTCTCCCTATTATAACTCCTGTCTTACCGTAAAACCTTCTATGAGGCATTCCTTTATGTACTGATGGGTCATACTTGAGCACAACCCTGTCCCCCGGCTTATAGTCTTGCAATAGGTATGACGGAGGCTTAATGCCTCTTTCCCTGACCTTCTTCCGGAGCAGGGTCCTCGTTTTAATCCTTCTTCCTGAAGTTTGAGGCATTTTTCATCCTCCTTCAATCCCCGTAACCTCCATCTCCACTATTTTAACCTTAGTGTTGAGCAGCTCTGCCACAGAGGGTACGGTTCTCCCCTCGTCCCCGTGCAAGAGTTCCTTAACATAGAGCCCGCCGCTGCACGTGACCAGGGCCTCGTACCGGTTATGGCCAAGAGGTTTGAAAACAGCCTCGTAAACCATCTTTTTCCTCACCCTATCCCCTCTTCTTTTTAAAACCCTGAGCGGTGTTCTCTGCCTTATCAAGCAGCCTGTTAGTTTTCTCGAGACCTCTTTCAACTCCTCTTCCGAAACTTCTCTTTCAGCCTCGAAGACGACTCGGTAACTCTTCCTTTTCCTCTCAGCCTCCAGTTTGAGTCGGGGCACATCCAGGTAGCTCGCCTTGCTGAACGGAGACACTTCAACCATGCTCCCAAATCTTCTATTGAACTCCAGATGCAATTCGCTCAGGTTAATGTTTCTCGCCTTCGGCTCAAGGATTTCGACTATGAATGGTCTACCTTCTCCGAGCATTTTAACATCAACATCCTCTCTTCCAGCGCCGTGGAACTTCAACTTCCTGCCCTTGAAGACCGGTAGCAGAACTTCCTCCAGCATCTTCTCTATGGATGGGGTTATGTCTTCAGAATTCGTCCCCCTCCATTTTGTCTGCGCAATCCCGCCAACCAGCTTCCTATAGCTTGATCTTAGGAATATGGAGTTTATCTGTATTGAAACCTTGTCATTCGTAGCGTCGTATACGAATAGGACATCTGGTCTCTTCATCCTGGCCTTCTTCCCCAGAGCTTTCGCAACGCTCCTGTTTATCTCCCTGTTAAGCTCGTTTTTCAAAGCCTCGCCGAGCCCTAGTTTAAAGAAGGACTTTACTTTCTCATCCCTCTCCTCTAGGGAAACAGGTAGAGTAAGCCCTGTGTAGAAGGTATCGAATTCGATTCTGGAAGCTTCTTCAACTATTTTATTGACAGCCTTTTCAACGAGTTGACTGATAATGCCATTACAAATGTAGCAGGGCTTTGAAGCTATTTTAACCCCTTGCTTTCCCTTTTTGAGAAAAGCTAACGAGGGGCTGTGCCCCGACTCCGCCAATGCCTTGAAAACCTTGAGAGACCCTTTTCCACGCTTCTCCGCCTCCATTTTCTCACTCATGAATAGGAAGTCCTTCAGGATTCTTCCCTTCGTCTCATTGTCGTAAGATGGGATGAGGCTTGAAAACTGTCTCCCTAAACACCTGTCGCATATAGGAATCGATGTTATGATCTTCTTCAGGTTTTTTAAAAGTTCCATTTTTAAGGCCTTAAGCGAGAAATGTCTCGTAAAGCTCCTTTAGAAATCTTCTTAATGGTTTTCTTAGCTACTAAGTATTGCTTTATGAGTTCTCTAACATCCTTCTCTGAAGTCCCCGACCCCCTTGCGACACGCCTCACTCGTGAAGAATCCATTATCCCCACATCCTCTCTTTCCTCAGTATTCATCGAATTTACGATTGCCCTCCATTTCTTCACCTTAATGAAAAACTCTTCCATATCCTTCTTGCTAAGCCTCCTCCCTCCCGGAAGGCTGGAGAGTATTGTTTGAACCCCTCCCATTTTCCTGGCAGATTCCAGTTGTTGCACGAACTCCTCTATTGTAAATCTGCCGCGAGCCATCCTCTGAGCCCTAATCTTCTCCTCCCTAGACATTTTCTGCACTCTGGCTATGATTGACTCCAAATCGGGCTTACCCAATAGTCGCGATACAAATTTGACAGGGTCAAACTCCTCGATCTCCTCAATCCCCTCGCCGACTCCTATGAAAATTATAGGGGCCCCGACGGAGGCTATTGCGGATAGGGCTCCGCCACCCTTGGCTGAACCATCCAGCTTAGTCACTATAACATACCCTACTTTCGCAACCTTGTTGAAAGCCTCTGCCTGCACCCTAGCCTGCTGGCCGATCATCGCATCCACTACGAGTATTGTCGCAGTAGGATTCACCGCGCTTATTATCTGAGCCATTTCTTCCATGAGAGTCTCTTCAGTCCTGTGCCTACCAGCGGTATCGACAAGGACGATTTCAAGACCGAGTCTTCTCGCCCATTCTACTCCCCCCCTTATTACTTCTACAGATGTCTTTTTCGAAGCATCTGAGTAGAGAGGTACCTCGTCCTTCAAGAGCTGTTTAAGCTGGTCGACGGCTCCGGGTCTAAAGACATCTCCCGCTATTACACCGACTTTTCTATTCCTATTTTTCAAATAGTAGGCAACCTTGCCTACTGTCGTAGTCTTGCCGGAGCCCTGTATGCCCATGAAGATGAAAACGTTAAGCTGATTAGGAATTATACGCAGTTCCTTTTTCTCGCCTCCGAGTATTCTGATGAGCCCTTGATAGGTTAAGTAAGTAATCCTGTCTTTCAGAGAAATTCCATATTCCTCACCTGCCTCTTTCAACCCTTTTTTAATATCCTCAGTAAGCTGACTTACAAGCCGGACATCAACATCCCCCATTATCAACGCGCGCTGAATCTCTCTGAGATACTCAGCAACCTCCTTATCGCTTACGTAAGCCTGCCTCGTTATAAACCTGAGGGCGTTCTGAAGCCTCTCGGAAATGTTTTCAAGCATTCTTCATCTGTCTCCGATTAGTCTCTTAACCTCGCTTCTCAGAATTATAGGGTCAGCTCTACCTTGAAGCCTCTTCTGTATTTCTCCGCATATGTAGTCGATTACGCGTTCGTTTTCAGAAGCTTCTTTCCTAAGCCTCGGGTTTTCCTCTAAAAACCTTGTTATTACTGGAATGAGCTCCTCAGGGCTCCTTATGATACTTAAACCAATACGTTCCACGTATTCTTCAACATCCTCGCCCGTTGGCACTATTTCCCAAAGCACCTGTTTAGCTATTCTTGTAGTTATGCGCCCCTCTTTAACCATCATTATCAGTTTAGCCAAGTTCTCTGGTCTAAACCTGCTCTCTCTGCAATCTATACCTCTTTCCCTCCATCTTCTCACAACCTCGTTCATAAGCCAGTGCGCAACCTCCTCAGGATCGTTCAATATCCTTACAGCCTCTTCGAAAAAGTCCGCGACAGGCTTTTCTGAAACAAGTATTGAAGCAAGCTTTTCAGACAATCCGTATTCTCTTACAAACCTTTCTATTCTCTCGTCAGGCAGTTCAGGGAGTCTCCTCTTTATGTCCTCGATGAGCTCCCCATTTATCACTATTGGAGGAATATCTGGCTCAGGGAAATAACGGTAATCCTCCTCCATCTCCTTCTCTCTAGAAGTTGCTGTAACCCCCTCCCTCTCTCCCCACCTTTTTGTAACAGTGCTCTCCATCTTGGGGAGATACTCCAGCCTAAGCTGTTCAAAGCGCAAGGCTTGCTCCACTTCCTTGAATGAACTGATGTTCTTTATCTCAACCCTGGCTCCTCCGGCGTAGGAAATGTTCGCATCACATCGCATAGATCCTTCGAAAGAAGGGTCTAAGACTCCAAGGTGTTCAAGCGTCGTCTGCACTTTCTCCAAGACTAACCTTGCCTCCCTAGGCTGATGCATAGCCGGCTCCGTAACTATCTCTACTAGAGCTATTCCTGCCCTATTGTAATCTATGTAGGTCTTCCTAACTCCGCCTTGCTCAACATGGACCAGTCTACCAGGGTCCTCCTCCATTTGTATCCTTCTCAAAGGTATCTTCTTTCTCTCACCGTCAACACTTATCGTGACATGCCCCCCGACGCCTATCGTCGTACCCCCTGCTTTATCGTATTGAGATATCTGGTAATTCTTATTCATATCAGGGTAAAAATAGTTCTTCCTGCTGAAGACGACGTATGGCTGAACCCTAGCTCCGAAGGCGAGGCATACGGCTATAGCGCTCTCGACGGCTTTCTTATTAACTTGAGGAAGAGTGCCCGGTAGGCCTAGGCATATGGGACAAACATTTTCATTAGGCTTCTTACCCCGATAGTCTGAGGGACAGGGGCAGAAAAGCTTCGTCCTCAAATTGGTTAGCTGAACATGTATCTCCAGTCCTATCTTAAGCTTGCCAGCCTCTTCTTGACTCAGCATACTTTCATTTTTCCCTCTATCAAGTCGTTTATGAAGTTTCTCAGAGAATCGTCGCTCAAATCCTCTTCTACAACCTCGGCGATAGGCTTTTCTAAAACCTCCATACTCAAGCCTTCTTCAAGAACTGCTTGGACAGAAACTAGTCTAGGCTTGTTGACTGGGGTGCCTATCTGACTCAGAAGCCACACGTAAACCTCATCCACCCCCTCAACCTTTTCAACTATGTCATTGGCAATCTTAAACGACAGGACATTGTAGATCTTGCCGACATGGCTCACAGGGTTCTTGCCCGCAGCCGCCTCAGAGCCCGCGGGCCTTAGTAGAGCAATCACCCCATTCACCCTATTACCCCTGCCGACCTGTCCGCTGTCGCCTGCTTCCGCAGACGTGCCTGTAACAGTCAGGTAAACACCATTCTCCCCCCTCCCCCTCACGTCGAGACTGTTCAAAGTTATATTCACCTTCTTGAAGTCGTAATTGTTAGCGATGTATTCCTTAAGATTCTCAACAACCTCCTTCTTAGACCTAAAGTAAGCCTCTTCACTGTCTACGAAACGGTCTACGTACGACATAGCTATCGTCAAATCGACTTCGCTGTTTACCCTAGAGCCCATTACCTTCACATCCTCCCCGGTTTCCTCGAAATTCTTCTTAAACTCCCTACTGTTCAAATACTGCTCCACGTCGAGGACTAGCTTCTCCAACGGTGATAGAGGAGCGTATCCAACAGCTGCAGAAGTGTCGTTAGCACCCAGGAAGTCGCCTCCGCGCTTGAAAATGTCAGCGAGGTTTGCCGCGCTTCTTCCTATCTGAACATCGTAAGAAACGTGTTTATCCGGGTCTACGAACCTAAGGTTCTCCTTAAACCACCTTTTAGCAGTATCTATGGCAAGGTTCTCTATAGGCAGCTCCTTATCGTTTAAGCTGTAGGTTGCTCTGTCTCCGAAAATTAGCTTCATAGGCTTCTTAACGACTCCTCCGCCAAACCTGGTTTCAGACTCCCCTGCCACGAGCAGACTCTTATCCAGATTGTAATGGAGTACCGCGTTAAACTCCTTAAGATAGAGCTTGCAAAGCTCTACTGAAACCTGGTTCATAACCATATCGGAGATTGTATCTGGGTGACCAAGCCCCTTCCTCTCTACAATCTCTATCTTCTGCTTGGGAACGGGGTATGTTCGAAGTTGGCTTATGTTTATCGTCAACTAACCTCTTTAAAAACCATTCTACAATGTTAAATAAACTTTATTTCATCTCCAATCCGGTTTAAAACTCACAGTATTGGCTACGACTAGCCTAAAAAACCGGATAAGAAACTAGTATTACCATGATTTCCCATTAAAACGATAGGATGCTCATGAAAAGGTCGTTTCAACACATCCCCTCACCTCTGCAAACTTTCCGAATCCTCAAAAAACTTTTAATTCAGCCTCTCCATCCATAAATGGCAGGGCGGGGGTCGCCAAAGCCAGTGGCGGCAAGGCCAGGTTAAAGGCGCTGGACTGAGGCTCCAGTAGGGGAGAATCCCGTAGGGGTTCGTGGGTTCAAATCCCACCCCCCGCACTGCTTTTCCTCTAACTTTTCGTCAACATCCTTTTCGGTCTTTAGGCGTCCTATTCCTCTACAGTCATA
>JAFNIT010000005.1 GCA_017601345.1 Candidatus Brockarchaeota archaeon
TTAGCGTGACAGGCTCGCCCTTATAGTACCATTTGCCATCTCTCATTTCTGCACCCAGCTTAATCATCTCTTCAGTAATTATTTCCTTAGCCTTATCAAATTTGTAGCTATACTCCTCCTCGATCTCCATAATAGTATCTGCGTATCTAGCATAGTCTGGGAAGGCAGGCGTTAGAGTAGTGTACTTTGGTACAGCCATACCGGCCATTATCTCGTCGCATATGTACTTCCTATCAACCAGATAATTCATGGCTTCTCTTATGCGTGGAACGGAGAATGGATTCAATTTCCCATTCTTAAACTCGGGTCCAACAGGATTAAACGTTAATTCGAAATAAAGCCCGTATGATGTGACATACCATAGGTCTGGCGAAGCCTTTACTCGCCTAAACAATTCCGGATCCGTTATGTCTCTAAAGTATACTTGCATCTCATTTTTCAGAAGCATGTCGACTACCTTTGCCTCATCTTCTTCAACAAAGAAATCCACTTCATCAATCCATGGGCCTTTGGGAGGAGCTTGAGCAGAAACATTGTTTGCCAGGAGGCTTAAAACGAGGAACGTTAAAAGTGCTGTTGCTAAGATTGTCGCTTTGATACTTTTGGTTTCAAACATACCTTATCACCGCAGTAAGTTAACACCTAGTTGTTCTTTATAAGTATTTAGTATTCTAGAAAATACTGCTTCATTTTACTCGAAAGAGCATTTCCCTAAACGCTTCAAGTTGGTTAATGCTTTTACCAACGTACTCTGCAGCAGTGCCTATGGGTATATTGAGTTTTTCAGCTTCTTCGAAAAATCTTTCAAAATTCTTCTTCCAATTCAAGTCTCTTAACAAGTGATGGTCCAAAATTACTTCCATGGGAAAAATATCCCTTAGTACTTTCAAAGTGTTCTCAACGCTTGTTTCAAGCGCTTCAAAAGGATAATTGAGGCCAAGCATGTAGGTGGATGGGCCGTCCGCGAAGATTATGTCAGGCTTTTTATCTATTACGAATTTAATCTGAGAATCGAGTGGGAATCCCTGTACATCACTTGTATAAAGAAAGCTCTGGGAAGAATCCTTGATTACTACCTCTACTACGTAGCCGAGTTTGTCATCGGGTCCATGAGGTATAGGATTGGAGAATTCCAGACTTGTCTCGCCGAAAACATACTCCTTACTATCTGCGGTAACGACTTGTGCTGCAATATGCCTAATCTTTTCTAAAAAGATACTTGCCCTAGTCCTCTGGCTGAAGTTTATCATGTTCTCAGGGTCCTTGACTATCACTATTCTCCCACCGTAGATTTCTTCAAGGAACCTTGTTGAACTATGGTGGTCGTAGTGATAATGTGTTACTACGATTACTTCACAGTCTTTCGCTGCTGAAGCTATTTTCCTCCAGCACTCTTCGAGGAATTCAAGCTCCTTAGGATGAGGTGGGAGACCGTACCTGCGTGGCGCAACAGCTGCAGCCGGGTCGATTAACAGCCTTAAGTCTCTGGTTTCAACCAGCGTCGCCATACTCCTAACGCCCATCGAATCAGAGCACAGGGGCTCTATTCTCAACTCTACGATTTTACATCCGGATTATCTTGGAATAAAATGTTTCTGACTAGAGATTGTCGGATAGTCTTTTTACTTGCTTACCTACTCCACGCCTTTTACCCACTTTGAGAACTCTAGGGCTTTCTTCAAAATCCCCTTTTTAACCAGGGAGCAATAAACCTCTCTCCCCTTTTTAACAGTCTTGACCAAACCGGCGTTTTCAAGAATCCTAATGTGATATGAGACGGTTGGTTGGGAAAGATTGAACTTTTCAACTATGCCTGTTATCATCATGCTCTCACTCTCTATTATGGAGAGTATTCTAAGTCGAGTAGAGTCTGCAAGGGCCTTAAATACTTTAGCCGCCTGCTTATATTCTTCATCCTCTTTTTTAACAGACAATCCGCCTCGTTGATAAAATTCTAGAGATTAATATATAAATCTTTTGGAAGGAGTTTGGCAAGTAGAAAAAGCCGTCAAAAGTATTGTTTAAAAATAAAAGTCTTAAGTTAAATATATTTTCAAATCTATTTTTTAACCGCGAGCGACTTCATCTATTAGCCTACCGTTATGGTCGTAAAGCTGAATCCTTATCGGCATCTCTCCTATTGCATGTGTCGCGCAGCTGAGGCAAGGGTCTAATGCGCGTACGACAGCCTCAACCCTATTAAGCATCCCCTCATTAAGCTTCTTCCCATTCACGTATTTCTTAGCAACCTGGGCAACAGCCTTATTGAAAGCAATATTGTTATTTACGGTTGCGATTATGAGATTAACCCATGTTATTCTCCCCTGTTCATCAACCTTGTAATGGTGGAACAATGTGCCCCTTGGCGCTTCAATAACCCCCACGCCTTCTCTCTTGTTGAGAGATGCTTTTGCTTGAACTTCAGTACTTAAGATTTCAGGATCCTCGAGCAGTTCCTTAACCTTCTCTATGCAGAAAACAATCTCTATTAAGCGCGCATAGTGATACATGAAAGTATTTTGAATAATCCCGTTCTTCCCAAGCTTCTTGAATTCTTTAAGAAGACCATCTGCTATCTCGGTTCCGCAATACGAGGCATTGTTTAGCCTTGCTAATGGACCTACTCTATATGCCCCATCAGGATAACCTATATTCTTCAAATACGGGAACTTCATATAGGACCAGTCTTCAACAGCCTCTCCAATATATTCGAAATATTTAGAAGGGTCTAAACGGTCCGCAACAACCTTACCGTCTGGACTTAGAATCCTTATATTACCATCATAGTGTTCAAGACCACCATCTTCCGTTACGAGGCTCATATAGTATGTTGGGAAGTCGCCGAAATCCCTCATCTCGTTTTTAAAGCTCTCCATGTTTTTCTTGAAAAGCTCAATGCTGTTTAAAGCGATCCCGATAGCCTTGGGTAAGTCTGCAAGTATCTTTTCAACACTCTCTTTCGATAATGGTGTTTTTACTCCACCCGGCACAATCCAATCGCTCGAGTGTATTCTTCTCCCCGAGAGTGTTTCGATTATGCTCTGCCCAAACTTCCTAAGCCAAACCCCCTGTTTAGCAATCTCCGGATATTTCTCGGCAAGCCCCATAATATTCCTCTTAGAGGGCTCTGAATCCAATCCTAGGAGGAAGTCTGGGGAAGAGAGGTAGAAGAAGCTTAATGCATGCGACTGTATTATCTGACCCATATGCATTAGCCTGCGGAGAAGCTCCGCGGTCCTTGGTATTTTCACCGCTAGAAGGTCGTCGCAAGCCTTAGCTGAAGCGAGCAGGTGGCTTACTGGGCATATGCCACATATCCTCGAGGTTATTCCAGGCATTTCGTAGAATGGTCTTCCCTCGCAGAATTTCTCAAACCCTCTGAAATCGGTTACGTGAAACCGTGCATCTTTAACCATATCCTTCTCGTCTAAATATATCGTTATCTTAGCATGTCCCTCTATCCTCGTCACAGGGTTTACAATTATCTCCCTACCCATCTCCAACGCCTCCTAACCGTATTTGAACCTTCCCTCCAAAGCTGGGGTTCTCCCCTCAAGCAACTCGTTTAAAACGTAGTTTATCAAGTTGGCTGACGGTGGGCAACCCGGCACGTAGAAGTCTACTTTAACGGCCTCGTTTAAGGCAAGAGCCTTTTTAAGGAGCCGAGGAACATGTGTAGGGGTGTTTTGCTTAAGAGTCGCGTTCTCCACGTAAGCCTTCTTCAAGACTTCTTCAACACTATTATTCAAACTGTTTCTCAATGCTGTAACATTACCGTTTACAGCACAGTCTCCAAGTGCTACAAGTATTTTCGTATTTTTCCTGATTCTCTTCAAAAGTTCTAACTGTTCCTCGTTTCCAACCGCTCCCTCAACCAGCGTTATATCAACGTTCTCAGGAAAATTCTTAACATCTGCAATCGGGCTGTAAACAAGCTCAATCTCGCCCGCAAGCTCTAATAGTTTTTCATCTTGATCTAAAAACGACATGTGACATCCTGAGCAGCCGCTTAACCAGACTGTTGCAAGCCTCACCTTAGCCAATCGTCTTCTCACTCCTCCTACTCATAACGAATGATACCAACTCCTTCTTCTTGACTTCTGAAAGAGGCTTACCCTTGACGTAAAGTGCTCCTACTGGACAGACGGCTGAACATTTTCCGCAGGATGTGCATGATTCAGCAAAACCCCATTTGTCGTCGAGGTCAAAAATCACCTTCGAGTTCTTGCCTCTAAGCATGAGGTCTATCGCATGCACACCCTCAACCTCGTCGCAAACCCTTATGCAACGCGTGCAAAGTATGCATCTGTTCGGATCGTAGGCGAATCTTTCATGAGTGAGGTCCAGCTCATAATTGGTCCACTTCCTGTCGACTCTGAGATGGTCGACCCCCAGCTCAGTTGCAAGCTGCTGGAGTTCACAGTTCCCATTGGCTACGCAAACCGAACAGACGTGCGGTCTTTCAGCTAGCAGGAGTTCTATAGCCCATTTCCGATAACGTCTAAGCCTTTCAGAATCGGTTATGACTTCCATTCCTTCTGCAACAGGCGTCACGCAGGAAGCGAATACTTTTGGTGAGCCCCTTATCTCGACGACGCAAACTCTACATCCTCCTAATGATGAAACGCCTTCAAGATAGCATAATGCTGGAATGTATATGTTGTTTTCCCTAGCAACTTTAAGTATGTTATCACCTTCTTTAGCAGCAACCTTCTTACCATCTATTGTAAGCTCTACCGTCTTACTCAACTCCCTGCACCTCCACCATCTTTAAAACATTTTCCAGCAGGACACTTTTTCTCAACAATATGCGAAACATACTCGTCTCTGAAATACTTAAGCGTGGTGAGAGTCGGGTTGGGTGCTGTCTGACCTAGGCCGCATAAGCTGGCCTCCTTAATGAATTCGCAAAGATCTTCGACTTTATCTAGGTCCTGTATATCGCCCTCTCCCTGCGTAAAGCCGTCGAGAATCTTGTAAAGCTTGTAGAGACCTGCTCTACAGGGTGTGCATTTACCGCACGACTCGTCTACGCAGAATTCAGTGAAGAACTTAGCTGTGTCAACCATGCAGGAAGTATCATCCAGCACAACTATGCCGCCGGAGCCCATTATCGCACCGGCTTTAGTTAGAGACTCGTAATCTATGGGAAGGTCTAGAAGTTGCTCGGGCAGGAAGCCCCCGGAGGGACCGCCAACTTGAACAGCTTTGAAGCGCCTGCCTGGCGGAACTCCCCCGCCTATTTCGAAAACAACCTCCCTAAGAGTTATGCCCATCGGGACCTCGATCAACCCAGGGTTGTTAACCTTCCCCGTTAAGGAGAAGCATTTAGTACCAGTACAGTTCTTAGTCCCTATGCTTGAAAACCATTCGCTGCCCTTGAGCAGTATGACTGGGATGTTTGCGAGTGTTTCAACGTTGTTTATCAGCGTAGGCTTACCCCATAGGCCTGATTGCGCTGGATAAGGTGGCCTAGGCCTAGGCATTGCTCTACGACCCTCGATTGAAGCGAGTATTGCTGTTTCCTCGCCTGCTACAAATGCCCCTGCCCCCAGCCTCAGTTCAATGTCGAAGCTGAAGGCTGTTTCGAAAATCTTCTCTCCCAATAGGCCCATTGACTTCGCTGCTTCAATAGCCTTCTTCAAAGTCTCAACCGCTAGGGGGTATTCGCTACGCACGTAAATGTAGCCCTTGCTCGCACCTACAGCATAAGCAGCTATAGTCATACCCTCTATTATTGCATGGGGGTCTGCTTCTGCTAGAGTGCGGTTCGCGAAAACACCCGGGTCGCCTTCATCGAGATTGGCTATTACGTATTTCGGAGAACCGGTTGCTCTCGCAACATATCTCCACTTTAAACCTGTTAAGAATCCTGCTCCGCCCCTTCCCTTCAACCCGCTTAAAGCAACTTCCTCTATCACTCCCTCCGGAGTCATTCTGGTTAAAGCCTTTAGCAAAGCGTAGTAACCGCCTACAGCAATATAATCCTCTATTCTCAAAGGATCTATCTTGCCAGCATTTCTCAAAACTATTCTGAGCTGTTTCTTGAAGTATGCTTCGTTACCGTAAAGCATGCTTTTAACAGGCCTGTTGTTAACAATATGCTCTTTAACTATCTCCTTAGCTTTTTCGGGAGTAACGTTTTGATAAAGATAGTCGCCGGGCTCAACCAAGACTGCGGGGGCTATTGAGCATGTTCCTATGCAGCCTGTCCTAGCTACGTAGCACTCTTCCTCAACCCCAGACTCCTTAACAGCATCCTTAAACGCACTCAACACTTTTAAAGCGCCGAAAGGCATGCAGCCGCTTGAACAACATACGTTTATCCTATACCTGTAGGATTTGCGGAGCTCATCCTCCTTCTGAGCTAGATTACGTAACTCATCTGGCTTCAACCTTCTCAACCCCCACGACGGCTCTAATCTTTTTCAAAACTTCATCTGGAGTGGCTTTCCCAATGGTCTCCCCGTCAACAATAGTGTTAGGAGCCATTGCGCATGCTCCTATGCATCTGGTTACGAAAAGCGAAAGCTTACCATCAGGGGTCGTCCCACCTCTTTTAACGTTAAAATCCCTCTCTATTGCTGAAACAATCTCTTCAGCACCCTTAACGTAGCATGCTGTACCCATGCAAACAGTAACAACGTGCGCACCTGGCTTCTTCAGCTTGAAGAGGTTGTAGAAGGTTGCTACACCGTAGACGTGGCTTGGGGGCAGTCGTAGAAGTTTAGAAATATGCGTCAAAAGGTCCTTATCTAAATACCCGTAGAGCTCTTGTGCAATATGCAGTATTTCAAGCAGAGCATCCTTCCTATACTGATGCTTTTTGATAGCTGCTTCAAGAAGCGTTAAACGCCTATCCGTCTTTAAACCGGTTTGTTGAACTCCATCAGGCATTTCAGAGCCCTCAGACCTATGGGTTAATTATATTTAAGATTTGCTCTGTTTATACAGTAAATCAACGATGCATGCTTTATAGTACTGATGATTTTTCATAATGAGGAAACGTGTTTCCATCTCAAAAATGTTTATAAAAGAGGATGCTCGCTACTGGAAGCTAGAAATGTCGTTTGTATTGAAAAGGGAAGAGCTTCCCCATTTCTCTAAACACATAGTCTCTAAGGGTTACAGTCTTTTTGCACCCGTCAAAAAAGAGGGTCGTAGCGCTTTCAAGAAGATTGGCGAGGACCATGTTGACGAGATTTCCCTCGACTATATTAGGACTACGATGCCTCCTCTAAAGGCTCTCCTAATACCTCCTAAGGAAACTCTGCTGAGGATTAAGGACGGAAGAATCGAGGAGGTTCTTCCAAATCCTGCGGATAAGATTGCGATAATGGGTGTTCATCCCTGCGACGTGAATGCGATGAGCCTTCTGGAGAGAGTGTATACGGATCGTCCTGAGGACCCTTACTTCAAAGCCAGGAGAAACAGCCTTCTAATAATAGCTTTGAATTGTAAGAGTGCTGACGAGTATTGTTTCTGTACATCTTTCGGGACGGGTCCTTCTCTAGATGAGGGTTTCGACCTTCTCCTTACCGACCTAGACGAGGGGTTTCTGGTTGAAGTAGGGTCGAGGAAAGGGGCTGAACTCGTTGGAGACTTCTACATGCCGAAGGCTTTGAGCACGGACCTTATGGAGAAGGATGAAACCATAAGGAGGGCGAAAGGGATGATAAGGAAACATGTTAACACTGCAGGGATTCAGAGAATAATGACTGGAGCATTATACAACCCTATTTGGAACGAGCTTGCAGGTAAATGCACTGGTTGCGGGGCCTGCAATATGGTTTGCCCAACATGCTTCTGCTTCAACGTTGTCGACGAGATTGAGCTGGATTCAGGTAGTGTTTTAAGATCGAGAACATGGGACGGTTGCCTTCTTTGGGAATACGCTGAAGTAGCGCTGGGCGGAAACTTTAGAAGAGATCTCTCCGCTAGGATAAGGCAGTTCGTCAACCATAAGATGAATTATTGGCTTAACCAGTATGGTGCATTAGGATGCGTGGGTTGTGGAAGATGCATAGAGCAGTGCCCAGCGAGGATAGATATCACTAATGTAGTCGCCAGGTTAAGAGGTGAGTTGTTATGAGTACTGGATTTGAAAATCCATATGTACCTGCCTTCGCGAAAGTAGTAGAGATTAAAGACGAGAACCCTATAACTAAGACTTTTAAACTAAAGATGGTGAATGGTGAAGCATTGAGGTTCAGGCCTGGGCAATTCGACATAATATCTTACTTCGGCGTCGGAGAATCAGCATTCTCAATTTCTTCAAGCCCTGAGGAGAAAGATGTTTTCGAAAACACCGTCAGGAAGGTTGGTAGAGTGACTACTGCTCTCTTTAACGTGAAGCCCGGGGATATGCTCGGGGTCAGAGGCCCATACGGCAAGCCTTGGCCGCTCGAGAAAGTGGTTGGGAATGACCTTATAATAATAGCTGGAGGAATGGGACTAGCCCCATTAAGACCAGTAATACACTATATTGCTAAACACAGAGATCTTTACGGCGCTGTCGACATTCTTTACGGGGCAAGGACCCCGGGAGACATGATATACACCTACGAGTTCGAGTCTTGGAAGAATATTCCGAATACTCGTCTCTACCTCACTGTTGACTATGTTCCGCCGAATACGAAGTGGGAGCATGATGTGGGTGTTGTAACCGAGCTTTTGAGATATGTGAAGCCGAGGATGCGTTACACTAGCGTTTTTGTCTGCGGTCCAGAGATTATGATGAAGTTCACTGCTCAATTACTGCTTAGAATGGGCTTCTTCCCTTCAGAGGTATTCCTCTCTTTAGAGAGAAGAATGAAATGTGGAATAGGGAAATGTGGACATTGTCAAATAGGGTATAAGTATGTTTGCAAAGACGGCCCAGTATTCAATCTGGAGGAGATAGGGCTCCTCCCCGATGTTATTGAGTGAGGTGTTAAATGATGAATGGTAAGTTGAATATTGGCGTATTTAAACTCACATCGTGCTCAGGTTGTCAAATGGTCTTAGTTCATCTGGAAGAAAGCCTTTTGGAAGTATTGAAATACGCTGAATTAAAATATTTCAGGATGGTTAGCGACGATGATCTTCCGAACGAACCCTTAGACGTGGCGGTTGTCGAAGGAGCTGTAACTAACGAGGAAGAGGCAATTATGATTAAGAAGATAAGGAGGATGTCTAAGTTTCTTGTTGCAGCGGGAGCATGCGCAGTCACGGGCGGATTAAACGCTATTAAGAACATCAGTCCAGAAGGTGAAGTGGAGAGCACAGTTTACTCCTCTCCTGAACACGTAAGGTCTGGGAAAGCATTTGGCTTAAACGAATACGTTAACGTCGACGCATACCTATACGGTTGTCCAATAGATAGGAGGGAATTGATCAATACATTGATGTCGCTCGTCATGCGCGTCCCGCCCTACATACCTGGTCTCACAGTCTGTATGGAATGTAAGATGAACGGTAACGAATGCGTATTCCTGACGAGAGGAGAACTGTGTCTCGGACCTGTTACAGTAGGGGGTTGCAGTGCACTATGTCCATCAAATGGCGTGGCGTGCGAAGGCTGTAGAGGCGTCTTAAAAGGGACCAATCCTAAGGGCTTGGAGTTGGCTTGGACTAATGCGGAGATCAGCCCAGACTTAATCCGTCTAAAACTGAGAAAGTATAGTGATGTCTACCAGGTTCCGGCGAGGTGATTAAAATGGTTGATAGGACGGTAGTGTATGATTACATAAGTAGGGTTGAGGGACAGGGATCATTAGTAGTCACTATTTCAAACGGTAAAGTGAAGGATGCGAAGCTTGAGATATTCGAGGCTCCAAGGTTTTTCGAGGCTTTTCTAAGAGGCAGGAAGGCTCTCGAACTTCCCGAGTTAACTTCCAGAATATGCGGCATATGTCCAATCGCCCACGTTATAACAGCGGCGAAGGCTGTGGAGAATGCTCTCGAAATATCGTTGGACGAGAGGACTATAGCATTAAGGAAGGCGCTGGCTCTCTCCGGAATAATGCAGAGTCACGCTCTCCACATATACTTCCTTGCAGCGCCAGACTTCCTCGGCTATCCGAGTGCGATCGCAGCTTCTAAAGACCTCTTGGATGTCGTGAAAAGAGGATTCAGGCTTAAGATGATAGCAAATATGGTTTCGGAGTACATAGGTGGGAGAGCAGTGCATCCTGTTACGCTTACCGTAGGAGGCTTTACTAAAAGTCCACCTGTTGAAAAGCTCGACGAGACCATTAAATCCTTAGATTCTTCTCTTAAAGATGCTTTCGAAACAATTACTCTTGTTTCAGGCTTCAAATATCCAGAATTCGAATCAGACCATATTAACATTGCGCTTTCAAACAAAGGTGAATATGCTATAACCGAGGGAGTTGCTAAAACAAGTTCTGGAGAATACTTCGACAGCAGAGATTACAGGAAACATGTGAGTGAAGAGCAAGTTCCATATTCAAACACTAAAAGGTCAATATTTAACGGAGGAGGTCCTTTCGAAGTAGGTCCTGTTGCACGCTTTAATCTTAACTACGACTTATTATGCGACGCAGCTAAGGAGGCTGCTGAGAAATCTGGCATAAGGCCTCCGGTTAAAAATCCGTTTAAATCCACAATTGTAAGAGCAATAGAGATAATTCAGGCAATAGAAGAGATGAGGAGTATATTGAAGGAAGGTGTGAACGTTCCTCCTCCCCGAAAGCCTAAGCTCCGTCAAGGCATGGGAACTGCTTTAACAGAGGCTCCTCGAGGGCTCTTATACCATTCTTACGTTCTCGACAGGGAGGGCAATGTTTCGAAAGCAGATATAGTGACTCCGACTGCCCACAATTCTTGGAGGATAGAGAGAGACATCTACGAACTAGTGCCTTTGGTAACGCACTTGGATGATAACTCTCTCAGAAGCCTCTTAGGCATGCTTGTGAGGGCTTACGACCCCTGTATCTCTTGTTCGGTCCACGCTTTCACTGTAAGGCTCATTAGGGAATAGATAAGCCTGTTCAACCTCTGTCTCTTTTAAAACGCCTGAACTTACTGCAGCCTCGACTATGGCTTTAACCACTCCATCAACTGTCTTGAGACACTCGTCTGAAACTTTTTCACCTAAATCGAATTTCTCCACGCCTATTCCGAGGATTTTTATATCCGTCTCTAACGGTTTTCCAAAAGCTTCTAAAAACAACGGAATAGGTATGTCATGCGTAGAGGCCGGTACGTAGGAATCCAGGTCTGTTGGATCTAGGATTGCTAATCTCCCCCTATTGGGGAAGGCATCTATGATTAAAAGATGCGAGGGATTCTTCTCAAAAGCGTAATCAATACATGCGTCGATTGAAGCCCCGCATTCAACAGCTTCAAATTTTTCACTGTTGAAAAGCTTCAGGACCCTTGCTACGAGTAGACCTGCAGCATCATCGCTTCTCAACTCATTTCCAATGCCTAAAATCATGAAAAGCTTTGCACCAGTCAACCATTTTCTAAGAAAAACCCGTACTTCCTCAATCGAATGATAATAAGACACACATCATTTTTAAATACTCGGCTTTAAAAACATTTTGAAAACAATAGCATGGAATTCTAGCAAAGTGCTTATAGGATAAAAGATATATACGTTCTTACGGTTTCCTAAGATTGATAAAGTTGGGTGAAGAAAAGATTTACGTGGGGGATGTGAGACATTTCTTCTCAAGGATTAGCGTTGCAGTAATCGACCTTATTGGAGAACTCAAAGTCGGCGATGAGATACTCATCCAGGGTAAGACAACCAATTTAAGACAGAAGGTTGATTCAATGGAGATAGAGCACAAGAAGGTTGAAGTGGCTCCACCGGGGAGCTCCATAGGCTTAAAAACCATCGATAGGGTTAGGGAAGGGGACAAGGTATACGTGATCAGGGTTTCAAGCCAAGCTCCCTAAGCCTTGCTTCAATACTAAGCTTAACAGCCTCTCTGCTAGTATACTTCGGCTTCCATCCAGTTGCCTTAATCTTACTTATATCCAGGTTCATCAGCTTAACGTCGCCAATCCATCCTCTGCCACCGTCCACGCCCCCGGTGAAAACCTTCTCAACACCGCTGAGGCCCATCGACTCTATGGTCATGTCAGCTATTTCAGATACAGTGATCCAGTCTTCTGAACCTATGTTATAGACCTCGTAACGGAGCCCCTCTAAACTTTTTAAAACATGCATCATGGCTTCAATACAGTCTTCAATCCAAACGTAAGACTTCCTCTGAGTACCGTTTCCGAGTATTTCAAGCTTCTTCGGATTTTCCCTAAGCTTATTTATGAAATCGTATATCACACCGTGGGTAAGCCTGGGACCAACGATGTTAGCAAGCCTAAAAGAGACCCCCCTCATCCCAAAGGTATAGCAGTAGGAAGAAACCAGGCTTTCAGCAGCAAGTTTGGCTGCACCGTAGAGAGATATTGGTTTTAACGGCCCATAGTCCTCAGGAGTTGGGAGTTTCAAAGCATCTCCATAGACCGTTGAAGAAGATGCGAAAACAAAGCATTTCGCTTTAATCTTCCTAGCATATTCGAGAATGTTGAGAGTCGCGACAATGTTTTCTTGGAAATGTACCGATGGGGTTGCTTCCCTAACATCGGGGTTAGCAGCCATGTGGAAAATGTAATCAACACTTTCCAATTCCTCCGTTAGGTCAATCGTCTTAGCATCTCCTATTATTATCTTGAGCCTACCAGTTTCAAAAGCCTGTTTAATGTTCTCGAAACTGCCTGTGGAGAAGTTATCCAAGACTGTTACTTCCCATCCGTCTTTTAAAAGCCTGTCTACAAGATGGCTTCCGATGAAACCTGCTCCACCAGTTACTAATGCTGAAGACAAGCTATCCACCTTAGCTCAGTAACATTGATGAAACGCCTTCGCCAACGCCGGTGGTAAATATGCTACTTGCCCCAGCATTGGCAAAGGCCTTTTCTACAGTAGACGCGTCCTCAGGCCTCTTTACTAACGCTAATAATGAGCCACCCATGCCTGCACCAGATATTTTTACGCCCAAAGCGCCTGCTTCAAGAGCTGCGTCACGCATTTTTTCAAGTTTCTGATGGCTGACTTCATAGAGATCTCTGAGGAGAACGTGTTGCATGTTAACTATTTCACCCAGTGCTTCCATCCAATCTTCAGTAGGCTTTAAGCCCAACTTATATAAGCTCTTTTTATTAACCTTCCTGCATTTAAGGATTTCAATAGCTATTTCAGTAGAGTTCTGCATTCTCAGGGTGAAAATAATCCTGTTCGCAAGCTTATGCGGCAATGTGCTTAAGTATTTTCTCAAACCTTCTTCTTCCAGCAGCTTCCACTCCACAGTCGCATAATCGCCACTCAGCATTTTAAGCAATGGTTCGGGGATTTTTAATTCTCTAAGCATTTTAATAGCTGTGTTAAGCTCAAACTGTCTCACGGAATGTATCTCAGCAGTACTATGTCTAACACCTGAGTCCGCTATTACGAAAATCAACCCGCTCCCATCAAACTCCTCGACGCTTATAACTGGTTTAAAATCAAGCTTTATCACCCCGCCGTATGATGAAGCATACTGGTCAAGCTTTCCGCAGGGAACCCCCATGATATCATGCTCAGCTTCATAAGCGAGTTCAGCCAACTCCGTTTTACTCAAGCTTAAGCCCAGTAGTTTCGCATACATTGCCGCTAAGGAAACGTGCAGTGCTGCGCTACTCGCCAGGCCTGAGGCCACGGGTACTTCGCTGTCCACATAAATCGATAGTCCTGTTTTCAACCTACCGTATTTCCTTGAGAAGAGTATATGGATCGACCTGAAATAATTTCCGAACCATTTTCTCTCCACAAGCTTAACATCGTCGGATTGGAAGATATCCTCGTTATCAACCCCTTCTCTCTCCAAGGTTAATGATTTCACTCTTACAACTCCAGGTTTATCGAACTTGGAACAGACGATAAAAGTTCTCCTCTCAATAGCTACCGGAACGACTGGGAGCATCTTATAGTCTTGATGCGTATTTAAAAAGTCTGCCCGACCGGGTGCTGAAGAAAAACATATTACGTTCCCATTCTCAGCCCTAGCCCTCTCGTAAAGTTTCTTAACAAACCTGCTCTGTTCCATTAAAAAAAGCTTTGGTTAATCGTTTTTAAGCCTTAATTTCCATAGGTCTCTAACTGATTTCTCGTTCTAACAATACGTAAAAATGTTGATCGAATACTATTACAATGGCGTTGAAGGTAATCTTTAGCTGGAAGCAAAACATTGATTAACAGGAGGTGATAATTGTTTCCAGCCTTCTCTCTGTTAAAGCTCTTAAACATGCTTATAATAATCCTTAAATTTCTAAGACTAGTTTTTAGGAAGGAATGGAAAGAGTTTGCGTAATACACTATTCTGAAATAGGACTAAAGGGTCGTAACAGACCCTTCTTCGAGAAGAAGCTAGTGGAGAATGTGAGACGCGTGCTTAAGGGAGTATCTGATGCTAGGGTTAAGAGGCTTCAAGGTAGGCTGGTCTTCCCGCTTGGAGACTCTGATCCTCAGAAAATAATTGGAAGCGTAAAGAGTGTCTTCGGAGTATCTTGGTTTGCTTTCGCTTCAGTATCCGAACCCAAAGTAGATTCGATAAAGAGGGTTGTAGTAGAGGAGGCCTCCAAGATTGCTGGGAAAGAAGATACTTTTAAAGTTGAGGTGAAGAGAGCCGATAAGTCTTTCCCAATAACATCGTTAGAACTCAGCAAGATCCTTGGAGAAACTCTCGTCGAAAAACTTAGCATTAAAATATCCCTGAAGAACCCTTCTAAAAGAGTTTACGTTGAAATCCTGAAAAACGAGGCCTATGTTTTCACAGAGAGAATCAAGGGTCCAGGGGGGCTTCCAGTAGGTTCTTCTGGCAAGGTGCTTTCACTTCTTTCAGGAGGTATAGATTCCCCAGTTGCATCATACCTTATGATGAAGAGGGGTTGCGAAGTCAATTATGTTCACTTCCATCCTTTCTACGACAATTCTGAAGCTGAGAACTCTAAGATTATGGAGATAGTTAGAAAGCTCCTACCATATTCTGGCAGGACTGCGGTGACTTTCATCCCGTCATACGAGTTTCAAATAGCCACAGTCAACATACCTGCTAAATATGATCTTGTTCTTTTCCGGAGATTCATGTTCAAAGTTGCGGAAAAAGTTGCCGAAACAGAAGGTGCTAAAGCCCTTGTCACAGGAGAGAGCCTCGCCCAAGTAGCGTCGCAAACCCTCGATAACATGGTGGCGGTAAGCATTGGTTTAAAGATGCCGGTTTTCAGACCTTTAATAGGATACGATAAGGAGGAGATTATTGCATTAGCAAATAAAATAGGGACATACGAGCTTTCAATAAAGCCTTACAAGGATTGTTGCAGCATAATTGCGAGGCATCCTGAGACAAGAGCAAAGCCTGAGGTTGTTAAAGAACTTGAGGAAAAGATAAACATGGATTCAATAGTAGATAAGAGCCTTAAGCTTTCTTCTAGGGTTATTGTAGAATAGGTCTATTTACTAACCCCCGGTTAAAGAGTCGCGGATTCTTCTCTTAGCTTCTTCAAATACTTCGTGGAATTTATCGCAAGGAAAGGAGCCTATTGCAATTTTGTGATCTCCACCACCCTTGCCGTTAAAAATTCTACAGAGTTCTTTTAACATCTGTGCCGCGTTAACTCTCTCGTCCCCGCTTCCTACTAGGATGTTACACGTACCAGACCATTCCAAGCCAAGTACGTAAATAGGATGGTTCTTGCTTATTAACTCTCCAACGGTCTTCATAACTGTTTTAGTGTCAACTCCTTTAAGAATTGCTGCATAAAGCTTGGTCTCACCTAAGGATTCTTCTAATGGGGTTTTCTTAACAATCTCCTCAGTGAGTACTGAAAGCTTCCTCCTCAAATCTTCGTTTTCAGACCTCATATTCAACACGGCTTTCTCCAGGTTTCTAATTGGGGTGCCGAGTATCGAGGATATAGATAGACAGAGAGTACTCATCTTAACAGCAGTTTCTAAGGCCTTCTCACCGACTTCGAAATCAATCTGGTATTCGCCACCGCTTTTGGAAATATGCGTAACAAGCATCATACCGCAGTCCTTAGTATTTTTAACATGCTTCCCGGTACAGGCTGAATAGTCAAACCCGTCGACTTCTACGATACGCACCCGTCCTTGTATGCGTTCTTCATGGGCCCTTAGGCTGGGGAAGGCTTTTTGAGCCTCTTCTAGTGAGTCGAAGAAATGCTCTTTGACTACGCGACCCTCTGAAATGATTTTGTTTGCCATGGCTTGAGCTTTAGCGAGTTCTTCAAAGCTTAGAGAATCTACTTCAACGAAGACCGAGCCGGAACCCTCGGATACCTCGACCTTCCTCACTTTTAAACTGCCCTTTATCCTCTGTAAGCTCCCCATTAACACGTGCTCTGCAGTATGCTCCCTGCTCAAGGAGGCATCGGTTAGGAGAGCAATGTAAGCTTTAAAAGCCTTGTGAAATAATTCTCATCAAGTGCTTGCGCTAGATGCTGGATCCTTATAAAGTGAGGGAGGATTTCCCAAGCATCGTCGGAGATTACATATTTATGAATAATGCTGACTCTACGGGAATTCCTGTCCCAGTCTTAGAAAGGGTTCTTGTATACTATAACGAGGTTAAGAGTAGGCCTGGTTTCGAAAGTACTCCTTCATATCGAGCTCTAGAGCTTTACCAAGAGGCCCTCGAGACTATTCTTAAACATCTGGGGGTTGTTGGAGAAAACATAGTTTTTTCCTCAAGCAATTTTCAAAGCCTAATGCTCGTTCTTCAAAGTATAGAGTTTAGGAGCAATGACGTTTTCCTAATTTCTTCCAACACGCAGGGTAAGACCGTGAATCTCATTAAAGAATACGTTAGCGCTAATAGGGGTAGGATGGAAATGGTGGATTTAGAGTCCGAGAATGTGGAGGAGAAGCTTAAGGCTATTGTTAGGAAAGGCGTTAAAGCTGCTTTTATAAACCACGTTTGTGGAGCCACGGGAGTCGTTGCACCGCTGGATAAGGTGGTGCCGATTTTAAAAGATAAGGGGATTATAGTTATTCTGGATGCCACCTACTCGATGCAGAGGATGAAGCTTAACTTGCCCAAGATGGGGATTGACTATGCTTATTTCAAGTCGGGGAACATGTTTAGCATAGAAGGGGTTAGCGTACTATATTTCTCGGAGGAGAGGACCAGTAGTATTAAGAGGACGCAGGGCTATTCGATTCTTAAACGCGGAGAAGAGGAGAAACATGTGGACATAGTTGCTCTAGCGGCAGCGATAAGGTATTTAGAGGGGTTAGGTTTTGAAGATGTTTTGAACCATGAGAGAAGCCTTGTAGATGAAATAACGAATATTGCCGCTGGCGACGGGATCTCGTTTTACCAAGCTGCTTCTAAAGATTCTAGAACCGGAATATTCTCTTTGATGATAAGTCAGCTTCCCTCCAACTTATTGCAGATAATTTTAGAAGACCAGTTTCACATAATTGCTGAGTCAGGGGGGTTCGACAGTCCTCTGCTCTTGCAAAAAACCGGTGGGAAAGAGGCTTTGAGACTCTCGCCAACTATTTTCAATACTGTCGAGGAAGCAAGGAAAGTCGGGGAGAAACTTGCTGAAATAAGGGAATCTTGGAAGGAGAAGGCTGTTGAGAAACAGCCGGGTGAGGAGAGTCTAAACCAAGCGTAGAGTAATTGAATTGGGAGAAAGACTATTTAACTAGCTTCCTGGGAAAGTATGCTCTATGGCGAGATATGAATTCGCGGAGTTCAGGAGACTAACCCCGGGCTATGACTGCGGGCTCTGCGGCAGCGCTACGTGCTCCACGTTTGCGCGAAGGCTCCTCCTAGGGGTTAACACCGTATCAGACTGCCCTATACTTCAGAATGAGGGTTATTCTGATAATAAGAGCAGGATTATGGAGATGCTTAAGGAGGGGGTGGTTCACAGCTCTGTTTCAATACTTACGGTTCCAGGCCTTAAGACCAAATATGCTCATCCAAACTATTTCGAAGAACGTATTGAAAAGCTTCCAACCAGGTTTCTGGATTACGATACTGCACGTTATCTCCTCGGCCTCATGTGGAAGATCGAGGACGATAAGGGGGCTAAGACGGAAGTAATAGACACTGTCTTCGGAAACTTAAGGTTTCTTATTACAACCGGTGGAAGAATATGCGTTAACCTTGGAGAGCAGAGGACTGAGGAGAAAGAACTCGTGCAAATATTGTACAAGGTTCTCTGGGGCGCAGTAGACTTGCTCCGCAAGGCTGAATATGCCCCAGGAACGGTTGTACTCTTCTCGAATACGTCGGAGGCTGCTGCTTAGACTACAGCCCGTCCTCGGGCCCGCAACTGACTAAGGCCCCCTTCCTCCAAAGAGGTCCGCCTAGACGTATCGATGAAAACCCAGACATAATATTGCCTTCTTTACACAAGATGCTGCAAGATATAGCGAGTGGAAACTATTCAGAATATCTTAAGCCAATCAGAGAAATACTCGTAAACATAGGAATGGTTGTTGAAGGACTTGGAAGCAGCCAAGCCAAGAGCATATCCCTGCTAATATCTAAACATAATAGCTTAACGGGGGATGTCGTTAAAAGCATTGCTTCAGTAAGCATCGAAGAAGCTTCTAGGCTTGTAGTACTGACGGGAATTCTCCTAAATCTTAAACGGGCTATTGAAGCTCTTGATGCTATATCCTTCCTTTTCGAGGGAGGTGAAGAGCCTATTGAAGCTCAGAGGAAGAATGTAAAAGAGGCTTCTGAAATACTTCTGAAGGCTTTTGGAAATCTGGAGGCAATGAGGGAGAAGGATCTGGATGAGGTTCTCTCAAGGTTTAAACTTCTAAAGATGACCCTAGGCGGTGTTGAGAGAATAAGAAGCAATACCTTAGCGATACTAATTTACAAAATGGCCTACAATGGTTATTGTGTAGCAAGAGTTGCAAGAGGTCTCGTATAACCCAAACATTACTCCGCGGAGAAAAATTGAAAGAATCTTCAACTAGGCAACCTGCTTGATTATCAGTTGGTAGAAAACCAGAAGATATATTCAATAGAGAGGTTACTGCGTTTTCAATGCTTCTACCCCAGGGAGTTTTTCATCAGAAAGATAACTGATTAAAGCTCCTCCTGCAGTACTTACGAAGCCGATTTTATCGTAAACGCCTGCTTTTTCTAATGCGGAAATAGAGTGTCCACCACCTACTACGGTGAATGCTTTTGAAGATGCTGCAGCCTTATAGAGCTCTATTGTACCTTTTGCAAAAGCCTCTTCCTCAACGCTTCGCCAATTTTCCCACATAGGAATGAGCCTACTGAATCTTTCTCCACCGCCCTTAATTCTTTGCAGCGAGCTTATCAACACATGTTCACCGGTATGCTCCTTTCAAAATGATTTGTATTTTAAACAACACGTTATAAGCTTGACGTAATCATTAGATGCATATCGGAAACCAACTCTAAAGAGAACAGAGACAGAAATAATCATGAGGTATTTCTTCATTTTTATTTTAAGCTTACGCATATAAAACAGACATAAGGTTGAGAAGCAAAAGACATAAAAACAGTCGCTATTTGAAAAAATCTAGAATGAATAAAAGTAAAAAAGTATCTTTAGACAGGGTTCTAAAGTTTAAAGGCAAAACGTTATCCATCCTATTCTTCTCAATCCTTTTAGTGATTCTCTACTTATCCAACTACGTGATTAAAACCTCATTAGAAGCACCTGTACCGGATGATGATAGAGTAGGCGCTAAATCTAGAACACCTATGGAAAAATCTTCGCCGGCCAGCAGCATCGGTGAAAGATATGCTCTTGTTTTTTACGAGCAGCTCTCAACATATATAGCAACATCTATTTTAGATAGTGGCTACAGGGTTAAGATTGCTATTCTTGAGCCGTCTAACACCTTCCAACCACCTAAAATATTCAAAGATAATGGAATAACATCATTAGGATATTTGAACATACTTGGAGTTCCCTCTTCCCTTCTTAGCTGGGTTAAGGAAAACCATCCGGAATGGCTACTTTATACCTCTTCAGGAGAACCGGCTAGGTACTGGTACGGAGAGAATTTAATGTGTAACTTGGCAGTAAACAGTTTTAAGGAATACTTGATAGACAGAGCTAGGAGCATTATAGAAAAAGGATACGACGGCGTCTTCCTAGACGACGTAGTGATTAATCCATCCGAGTTAGGAGGGCCGCTTTACGATCAGCCAATTTATGATGAACTAAAACATGGTCCATGGATAGATCATCTCGTTGAACTATTTAAAAGGATAAAAAGCGAGACAGATGCAATAGTTGTGTACAACGCTGGTTGGGATCCTCCAAACGAACAATTGATGAACGTGGCAGATGGAGTAATGCTTGAAAGCCATCCTGGTTCTTGGAGTGGAAACGTTAATTCACCCAATTATTATTTGAGGAATTGGGATACTATCTATAATATCTCAGTTATAGCACAAAGATATGCGGAAAAGAGCAAGATAATCGTTGCATTGAATTACGGGGATGACGAAAGGACGGCGTTCTACACGTATGCAGCTGTGAGGCTTTTCGACTTCTACTATTGGTACTCTGTGCCTGCTTTAAATTCCATTTCAGAGTCTAAAGTTTTGAAGCTCGACCTAGGCGAACCATTTGACGAACATCACGTAGCGAATGACATATATTTCAGAATATACTCTAAGGGGATAGTAATATTAAATCCAACAAGTAAAAATTCGCGGGTTTCAATCAGAGTGCCCCACAATTTAAGTAGGCTTATCGACATAAAAACCATGAGTACGTACGAAGTGCATAATGGTAATTTAACGCTTGAGGTCGTGTCAAAAGAAGGTTATGTTTTACTCCAAGATCCTATGGAAGGGGTAAATCCATATCCCATGCTTCTCCTATGCTTGACAATTATCATAGTTATGGTATTCTCTTCTATGGTTTTCATTAGAAGAAGAGCAAGCCTACGTTCCACACATTAAAAAACATGCCATGATAACCTTGGGATCGAGGTCAGGTCATATTCTAAGTTCTGTTCGCTACAATCCGTAAAAAATCAAGCCCCTAGCGTTATACAAAACTTTATTACATTCAGCATTTTCCAAAACCTCTCTTAAACCTGCTCGTTCAGCCTGTGTATCCAGGCCTTCGACTAGCCACTGTAAGCTTTAAAAAGCGTTTAAACAACCTTACTGAGTGTTAAAAACCGTATGCTGGACCCTTACAGGATAAGGGAGGATTTTCCGAGCATTATGGGAGAGTACATTTTTATGAATAATGCTGATTCAACCGGCATACATGTCTCGGTTTTAGAGAAAATACTTGCCTACCATAATGAGGTTAAGAGCATACCTGGAGTTGAAAACACTTCCTCCCATAGGACTCTCGAGCTCTATGAGGAGGATCGTGAAAAGGTTCTCGAGAACTTCGGAGCGAGTAAGGACAACATAGTCTTTACGTCGAGCAACCTTCAAAGCCTACTGATCCTTCAAAGCATCGATTTTAAGAAAAACGATGTTTTCCTAGTTCCCTCCAACGCTCAAGGCGGGGTTATGAGCCTCCTTAAGGAGTATGTTGAGATGATGAGGGGTAGGCTTGAAGTTCTGGACTTCTAGGAGGAGGATTTTGAGGAGAAGCTTAAGAGAACGGTGGCTGTGAAGAGCGTTAAAGCAGCCCTGTTGAACCATGTTTCAGGAGCAACCGGAACAATGCTCCAGGTCGACAAGGTTATGCCGTCTCTAAAGGAGAAGGGTGTTATGACCATTCTGGACGCTACCTACTCCGCTCAAAGAATTAGGCTTATCCCTCCTAAGATGAGCGTTGACTGTGCTTTTTTCAGGTCCGGAAATATGTTCAACATGGAGGGACTGAACATACTTTATGTTTCAGAGGAGAGGTGTAGCAGAGTTGAGAAGAGCACGGGCTTCTTCGTGGTTAAGCAGGATGAGAAGGGAGAACTGCGTCGGTGTCGTTGCTTTGGCAGCAGCATTAGAGTATCTTAACGGGCTGGGCTTCAAAGATATTTTAAACCATGAGAGAAACCTTACTGAAGAAATCGTGAACGCTGCATCAGGGGAAGGAGTGACCTTTTACCAGTTTGCTTCGAAAGAGCTTAGAACAGGAATATTCTCGCTAGTGCTTAACCGTGTTCCTTCAAACCTTCTTCAAACTATTCTGGAGTATGTTCCACATACTTGCTGAGTCAGGCAGCTTCGACAGCCCGACTATCATAAGACCGACGGAAGGGGGGTTCTGAGGCTATCTCCAACGGTTTTTCAACGCCATCAAGGAGGCTAGGGTCGTTGGGGAAAGAATTGCTGAAATAAGGGAGACATACTTTAGGAAAAACGTTAAAAGCAGGTTCTCGAAGAGGCCTGAAAACAGCTTGGAAGGGGAGAAAAGACATACAGATGAATGAGGCTCACTTTACGTAATTAGAGAAACCCTGGGTTGTAAGCTTGAAATACGATTCTCGCTTTAAGCTATTGCAGAATCTTCAACGCTTCTACTCCTGGAAGCTTCTCCCCAGACAGATAGCTTATTAAGGCTCCTCCGGCAGTGCTTACGAAACCAATCTTATCATATACTCCGGCTTTTTCAAGAGCCGAGATCGAGTGACCACCGCCAACAACGCTGAAAGCCTTTGAAGAAGCCGCAGCCCTGTAGAGCTCCAGGGTGCCTTTCGCGAAAGCATCCTCCTCAAAGACCCCGACAGGGCCGTTGAAAACGATCGTACTGGCCTTCTGCAACTCCCTCGAGAAAACCTTTATCGTTTCAGACCCTATGTCCTTCAACGGGTGTTCAACAGGCAGCTGGGAAACCATGTATTCAACTCTCTCCCCATCCACGTCGACAGCGTAATCGTATGGAAGCATAATGTTTTGTGAATGCTTACCCAGTATTTTAGAAGCTGCCTCACGGAACTTACCCAGACCCTTCTCCTCTATTAGCTTCGAGTTGACGCTGCCAAGCCTGAAGCCGGCGGCCTCATGGAATACTTGCGCGATCATCCCCCCTAGGAGAACCTTGTCAGCAATACCCTTGTCCAGAACGTTCTCGATCACTTTAAAAGTCTCCTTAGCCTTAGCCCCCCCTAAAACGTAGAGACATGGTTTAGAAGGATTGTCAACAACCTTCTCAAGAGCCCTCAGCTCTCTCTCCATAACCCTGCCGGCAACCGAGGGCAGTACTGCTGTGAATCCTATTATTGAAGCGTGAGCCCTGTGCGACGCTGAGAAAGCATCGTTAACGAAAAAGTCTGCAAACGGAGCCAGTGTAGAGACAAGAACACCTCTGGCATGCTCTTCAGCCGTCTTGGTCTCTGTCTCCTCGTCAAGCATCCTGACGTTCTCAAGCAGAAGAGCCTCACCAGGCTTTAACTCTCTTATAGCGTTAATAGCATTAACCCCAACGATATCGTTAACATACTTAAGGTTCTTAACATACTTTAGCATCGCCCTATAATGTCTACTGAAATCGCTGAAATCAGGGTCCCCTTTCCTGCCTTGATGCCCAAGTATCACTACTTTCGCATTCTTCCTCAGAAGCTCGTTTATAGTTTCAGAATGCTCCCTTATTCTTGAATCATCGATGATTTCAAGAGTCTGCGGGTCCAGGGGAGAGTTTATGTCGACCCTTAAAATAACGGTTTTCCCGTTGAATTCAAAATCATCCAGAGTCCTGAAATTAGCCATTTTATCATCGGTTATAGTGTCGGAGGGGGTTTTTTAAGCTTCTCTTTGAATAACTACTCTTACAGTTCTTTTACGACTGTTCAGGATTTTTCATTATTTTTTATACGCTGCTTACATGCGGTTACTTAGGAATTCCTTTGTATAGATGGTGCCGCCGACAAATGGGGCCTGGAAGACCCATGAAACAAAAATTCATAGGTTTCAAGCCTGACACAATAATGTTTATTCCATCACCACGTGGGTGCCGTAAGCCCATCTCAGGCCCATCATCAATAGGGTAATCGGAAAATAGAGCTATGCACTGCGACATACCAAACATCTAATGGAATTGCTAATGCTCGCTGGCAATACCCGGAAATCTGTTGAAAAGGCCTACAATATTCCCTAACCCCATTCTCCAACCCTGCTGTTTTTAACGTTAATGATGCTATATTTCTTTAATAATTGAATTGTCCTTATATTAAGGAAATTTTTAGAAAAAATTATCCTTCTAATAAGGAAAATTCAAATATCCTTTTGCAGCATATCATTCATGGAAAGAGACAAAGTAACAGACTATTTTCTAGAGTACGAGTACGTAAATATCAAGCCATGGATGGTGCAGAGGGAGTTTGAGGTCCCTCTGGATTCAGGGTTCGTCATATCCATAATTGGCCCAAGGAGGAGCGGTAAAACTTACTACCTTCTACAGATTTCCCAGAGGCTTAGGAACCATGTTTACTTGAACTTACTTGCGGCTTCATGATGTAAGCTATAGGGAAATAAGAGGCCTCTTAAGGATTTTCGTGGAAATTTTTAAGACTACGCCAGAATCGATCCTTTTGGATGAAATACAAGAAATAAGAGGGTGGGAAATCGTAGTAAGGGAACTGCAAGATGCAAGAAAATACAAGATTTTTATTACGGGTTCCTCTTAAGCGGAGAAATAGCGAGCAGGTTACGTGGTAGAACTCTATCATTTCTATTGCTTCCGTTCAGCTTCAGGGAGTTTTTTAAAAGCAAAGAATATCGACGTAAGGCCGCTCCTGACCCTTGATGAGGCTGCGAAGATTAAAGCTCTGCTAAGGGAGTACTTGGAGCTCGGAGGATTCCCGGAAGTCGTGCTTAATGAAATGAAAACAAAAATATTGAAAGAGTATTCTGACCTTATCCTATTCAGAGATTTCATAGAGAGGCATAGTGTGAAGAACATCGAAATAGCAAGGTTTATCCACTCTTTCATTCTCCAAAACTTCTCCAGAGAGGTTTCTATAGCCTCCCTGTTTAAGAAAGCGATGGACGGAGGAATGAAGGTGGCGAAGGACACTGTCTACAGTTATGTATCCAACCTCGAGGACACCGTATCGTTCTTCTTCCTTAAGAAATATTCGGAGAAGGCGTATTTAAGGGAGACGTGGCCCAAGAAAATCTATCTCTGCGACACGGGCCTGTCGAAGGCTGTTAGGTTTCATGAGGATATTGGGAAGCTCATGGAGAACATTGTATTTTCTAGAGTTGAAGAGGATGCAGAACAGAAATCCCCTACTAGAGTTTTTCTACTGGAAAGATACTGGAGAAAGGGAGGTTGATTTCATTATAAGAGAAGGAGTGGAAATCAAGCAGTTGATACAAGTTACATATGCTTCAAGCAGGGAGGAAATCGAGAAAAGGGAAATCAAAGCCTTAATTAAGGCTGGAGAACAATTAAGCTGTAAAAAATTGCTAATAATAACTTGATTACGAGGATCAACTGAAGGTAGATGAGAAAAATATCGAATGTAAACCATTATGGAAATGGCTATTGCAAACCTCATAGACCTCTTTCTCTATCCTAATCGTAACATGCTTCCTCCTACAGCTAGGTTATTCCTAATTTTACGGACCTAAGGGATAGTGGCCTAGCTTTTTCATTAAACGGTTTAAATATCTTAAAATCGATTTCTAAAAATTTAAATTCAGTCTAAGACTTTGACAACTTTTGACCCGGAAATTCGGATTTAAGTCTGAAATTTGAAGACGAAATCTTTAAAAAGATATGAATCGAATCTTCGCCGAGTTGAAACATGGAGCAAAAAGTAGAGCTTTATAAAGAATTCGAAGAATACATAATTCCTCCATCGTGGAAGAATAGGATTTGGAACATAGAGGATTTTAAAAAGTTTCATGAAGAAACCACTAAGGATAAAAACTCTATTGAAGAATGGTGGTCAAAGTGGGCTGAGCAATTACCATGGTTTAAAAAGTGGAGCAGGGTCCTCGACGATAATAACCCACCATTCTTCCGATGGTTCGTAGGTGGAGAGATTAACCTTGCCTACCTCTGCACAGACTGGCAAATAATAAACGGCAGAAAGAACAAACTCGCATTAATATGGGAGGGAGAGCCGATTGACGAGGCTACTGGAATCCCCAAGGAAGTTAGAAAATTCACATACTACGATATTCACAGAATATCCAATAGGGTTGCCTATGCACTCACAAGTAAGCTGAACGTAAAGAGGGGAGAGGTTTTAACACTATACTTACCGATGATCCCTGAGCTCCCCTTCTACATGCTTGCCCTACAAAGAATAGGGGCGAAACACAGTATTGTTTATAGCGGCTTTAGTGCAATAGCTCTAGCCGATAGGATTGAAGCAGCCGGATCCAGGATAATCGTAACAGCAGACGGCCTCTATAGAAGAGGGAGAATAATAAAGCTTAAGGAAGTCGTCGACGAGGCATTGAAAATACTGGAGGAAAGAGGACATAAGGTCGAAAAGGTTATTGTCGTCAGAAGGACCGATAGGACTGACATACCTTTCAATGAAACCAGGGACATATGGCACACCGACTTCTTGGCTGGTGTTCCTGAGAATGCTAAGGTTGATGCCGTCCCCCTACCTTCAGACGACTTCTCCTACATACTTTACACGTCTGGAACAACAGGTGCTCCAAAGGGCTCTCAAGAATCCATAGGCGGCTATGCCGTAGGACTATACGCAACAATGAAGATGATATTCGACGTTAAGGATGATGATATCTACTGGTGTACTGCAGACATAGGCTGGGTCACCGGTCATTCTTACATAGTCTACGGCCCTCTGATGACTGGATTAACATCGGTAATGTACGAGGGTGCCCCAGATTACCCTGGTCCAGACAGATGGTGGAGCATTATAGAGAGATACGGTGTCACAATATTCTACACAACTCCCACAGCCATAAGAATGCTAATGAGGTTTCCAGATGAACTCATTAAGAAGCATGATCTCTCCACGATCAGAATAGCTCATTCAGTTGGTGAACCAATAAATCCAGAAGCATTTAGATGGTTATATAAAAATATATGTAGAAACGACGCGGTTTCTTCTTCTACTTGGTGGATGACTGAGACAGGCCATATATTGACTGGACATCTTCCAGGCTTAGGGAAGATATATCCGCTTAAACCTGGTACGAACGGCTACCCTCTGCCAGGCGTTAAGGCGGATGTTATTGATGAAGATGGTAATTCCTGTCCGCCGGGGGTGAGAGGCTATTTCGTCATAAGGACACCGTGGCCGGGGATGTTGATGACGCTGTATAAGGATCCTCAGAGGTATGTTGATGTGTATTGGAAGAGATGGGAGGGGTGTTTCTGGACTGGAGACTATGCGGTAAGAGACCAGGACGGGTATTTCTGGATACTTGGCAGGGCTGACGACGTTATCAAGGTGGCTGGCCACAGGATAGGTACTGCCGAAGTGGAATCTGCGATGATCATGCATCCTGCTGTTGCAGAGTCCGCATGCGTCGGTAAGCCTGATGAAGTTAAAGGGGAAATACCGATGATATTCACTGTTTTAAAACAGGGGTACAACGGTACTCCAGAGCTTGAACAGGAGTTGAAAATGCATTTAAGGAAGACGATCGGCCCCCTAGTGGCGTCGGATGCTATGATAGTTTTCATTAACGCTGTCCCGAAGACTAGGAGCGGCAAGATCATGAGGAGGTTGTTGAGGGCGGTGGTTTCAAACAGGCCTCTCGGCGACGTGACGACCCTGGAGGACGATGCGGCCGTTAAAGAGGTTACAGAGGCGTACAATGCGATAAGAGAGGCTCTCGAAAGGAGAAGGTAGAACCATCTCGCAAAAACAGTGATAACTGCGGGACCTACTTCTTTTTCTTCGGCTTTTCCGCCTTTGCCTTCTTCAACTCCTCTATCTTCTTCCTCAATTCTTTGTAAAACGCTTTCTCCTCCTGGCGACTGCTATACTCGTAGACATATGCCTCGCGGCATGCATCAGCTCTCTTCACTATTTCATTAAAGATCTGGTCCTCCGTCATGCCGCTTGGGTCGAAGGTAGATGTGAAGAACGGTCTGTCTCCACACATCTCAAAAATAATATCTACTCCATGTTTCTCCCTCGTCCTCTTGGCCACCTCATCGTACCAGTATAAAGTCTTGATGCGGTTTTGTTAGATATTCCACCTCGAGGTATTTTTTCCATTCCCTGTTTACGATATCCTCAAGAATCTCCTCCTTTTTCTTACGAAACATCTTCCACAGCTTCTTTTTATCCTCCTCACTTTTGGCTTTTTTTATCTCTGGAAGATAGATAGGAGTTAATACAAATTCGTTTATCCATATCTCCCAATTTGTTACTGGATGAGAGTCAATATAAATTCTCCCATCCGCTGATTCTCCAACTCCAAAGCCATAACGCCAACGTGTGTCTATATCCCATTTCTCGTTCATGTGAGGCTCCCTTATTTCGAATGGCTCAAAAAGAAACTTTCTTTTATATCTCTCATTTAAACGATCTCTTAACTTTTCCAAAAAACTTTGACTACGCATCCTTAACCACCTCCAAAGCTCTCTATCTAATTTTTAGTAGATATACCCGTATATGGATTTGGGCTTGATTGTATTTCACTTTTTCTCAAAGAAAAGGCTCCAAAGTTCATCGGTGGAAAATACTTTAATTTTATTTTTTAAAGCTTCTTTCAATTCGTTATCGTTTGACCATATTGCAACCTCTAATCCCAAAGATTTTATTTTCAATGCCAGTGCAACATAAGGGAAATCATCAGTCGGAGAAATCTTCCTGGACTCTTCTAAAAATTGGGAGAACATTGAAGATGGAATAAAACTTACCTCCTTTTGTAAAAGTTCGAAAATCCTTTCCAATTCAGCTTTTGTAAGCTTCGATTTATTGACAACTTCCTCGATATGTTCTTTAAGCTCGTCCTTTAGAAATTCTGGTGCAACCAGTTCAAATAACTTGATAAGGCTGTTAAACTCAAAGAGTCGGAATGTTCTGCCTTTAGAAATCAGTGCGGAGAAGAAAATATTTGCGTCAACTATTAGGAACATTTAAAAGGGTTACCTTAGTTTTTCATATTTCTTTGCGAGAGACCTGTTAACTTTCCTGCCTAGTTCCAAAGCCTCCTCTTCAGTAAGCTTGCTTTTAGACAGCAGCTTCTCAGCTTCTATGAAATCCTCGAGCTTCTCCCTCACCAGTTTCTGTATGGCTAACTGTAGCAATAGAGGATTCAATCTCTTGAAATCCTCTTTCAACTCCTCAGGTATGGGAACCACTATCTCACCCATATAGGTACTAAATGTAAAACAGTATCAAAACCTATTTAAGCCTTGCTGGAAAGAAGAGTAAACAGGAAAATACGATTAGCCTTTGGGAAAACATTACTCCTCGTCAGGATCAGACAGGTCCCAGTCAGGGCCAACTTTCGCGCGCTATGATCTCCAGCGCCCTTACCACCGCGAAAACTGTTTTATCGTCCTGAATAAACTGCTCGTAGGACATTCCTTCTACGAACCTCACAGCCTCATTCATGTATTCATGGAGTCGATAACATCGTTAACGTAATCCTTGGATTACCCTTGAAAAGGGTAAACCACTTCTTGCAAGATGCATTTCCCTATGGCTGGCTTCAAAGCTTTTTTATCCACAAGGTCGACTTTTACTCCTAAAAGCTCTGACAGATAGTTTTCAAGTTCTACAAACTTTATGAGGTCGATCTTCGCATCATCCTCGAACTCAGGATATCGATGTCGCTTGACCCCCTGTCGCACGCGTGAAAGCATCGATTTCAACCTTTGCAGAGAGTGCTTCCAATCTGGAAGAGCAAGCTGGTTTATGAGAACCGGGTTAAAAATTCTACAGTACGCACTATTATCTGGAAGATGGTAAAACTAGATTCATTTCAATTTTACTTTGATATCGTTTGCTAGAGCAAGAAGCTTGTCTTTATCCAGCCTATTCCGAAGCATCTCTTGTTTTCGTCGAAATCCATGTATGCACATTTCAAACGAGTTTCATGAAAAGGAGGTTATCGCAATAATAGAAGTAGAGAGCACCACCGATACGGTTAGCGAGAAGAACTTAAGAATATTTTCTTACAGGATATTTTTGTTATATGCTAGTGCACACTACGGAGAAATCGCTTTCCAGTCAACTCTAGCGTGCGCTATGAGAGCCCTCTGAATGGGGCGTATTTTGATCAGTGGTGTAAAACATTTAAACGTCAAAATATTCTCCAGCTCCATAAAATGAGCATAGAGACAGAGCTTGGGACAAAGAAAATTGGGAAGGGTCTTCGTTCGAAAATAGGATGGTTACTTGTCTTAACCGGATTCTTAATTAACATGTGTCTGGGAGCGATATATTCTTTCAGTGTTTTCAGAAAGCCGTTGGAAAACCTGTGGGGGATAAGCGCTACCCAGAGTGGCTTACCCTTCATGGTTTTCCTCTTTTTCTTCTCAATATTCATGGCTATTTCTGGGGGCTTGATCAAGAAATGGGGTCCTATGAAGACTAGCTTGCTTGGAAGCATAATGGTAGGCGCTGGATGGATTGGAGCGAGTTTTTCTCCGAACATAGAGAGCATGACAGTACTGTATGGGGTTATCGGCGGTGCTGGAGTTGGCATTGTATATGGTTGTCCAATAGCTGTTTCAGCTACGTGGTTTCCGCAGAGGAGCGGGTTGGCAATAGGCTTGACGGTAATGGGCTTCGGATTATCCGGAGTAGTAATCGCCCCCTTCTTGACAAACCTCATTAGAATATTGGGACCATTGCAGACTTTCCTTTATACAGGGCTTGTTTTCCTCTCCGTTTTAACCGTATTATCATTGTTCTTAAGGTTCCCGCCTTCGGAGGCGGGTCGAGAACCCAAGTCTCCCAGTGAAGTAAAGCCTGACGAGAATACAGGTTTCACTAGGATTCAAATGGTTAAGTCGCTCAGTTTCTACGCGTTGTGGTCAGCCTACATGATAGGTTGTCTCGCAGGCCTTATGGCAATAGGAATCTCTTCGCCATTCGGGAAAGAGGTAGCTAAAATCGATGAACATATTGCTAATCTCACGATAATTGTTTTCTCAATATTCAACGGACTTGGTAGGCCACTATTCGGATGGATAACCGACAAGCTTAATCCGAGAAGGGGTGCAATGCTCTCTTTCGCCTTAATACTCACATCTTCAATAATCCTCTACCTGTTCGGTGAGGGTAGTCCGCTAATATACCTCTTATCTTTCAGCCTGCTGTGGTTGAACCTAGGTGGATGGCTTGCTATGGCTCCGGCAATGACGAAGAAAATCTTCGGCACAAGATATTACTCTGAAAACTACGGGATTGTCTTCACCGCTTATGGTGCTGGTGCTATTCTAGGGACGTATCTTTCCGGAATGCTTAAAGACTTTACGGGTACCTACTTATCCGTTTTCCCAATAGTCGCCTTTCTCGCGGTCTTGGGTATGCTAATCGTGTTTTCAGGATTAAAAACTCGTTAAGTATTTATAATTTTCTAAATGTTTAAACCCAATCATAAGCGTTTTCATCATCGTTGAAAGTATAGTGGATTTTTCTAAACCTGATGATAAGGCTCCTAACTTCTTCTCTAATCATCTCGGACGAATCAGGGTCTTTAACAACTTTGGCTATGAGCCTCCCCATTTGTTCCATCTCTTCCTTACCCATTCCAAGCCTCGTAACCTCTTGCACGCCAAGTCTTATACCGCTAGCCGCCGTCTCAGACTTGTCTGTTGGAAGCGGGGTCATGCTGGTTATTATGCCTGCTTTTTCAAGGTTTTTAGATACCTCCATTGCAGTGCCCTCCTTAACCCTGAATATTACTTGATGCGATTTAGTAAACCCTTTGTTGGCACACATAACGTCTAAACCGTTGTTGTACAGGGACTCGGCTAATGCCTGAGCGTTTGCAACGACGTTTCTAGCATAATCCCGTCCAAACGCTAGGAATTCCGCAAGGGTGTAAGCCAATGCTGCAACCCTATTTATATGGTGATTGTTAATCATGCTTAATGCAACCTTGTCTATAGCGTCGCCATACTGCCTTTTGCAAAGTATTATGCCTCCCTGGGGTCCGAAGAAGGTCTTGTGAGTACTTCCAGTTAGGATCGCCGCCCCCTCTCTCAGGGGGTCTTGGAAGTTGTCCCCCGCTATCAAACCTAGCACATGAGCCCCATCGTAGACAGTGACTGCTCCCACGCTGGAAGCAGCATCTGAAATCTCTTTTACGGGCTGTGGGAAGAGGATTTCAGAAGCGCCCAGCATCACCATCTTCGGCATTACTTTAGCAATCATTCTTACAGACTGGTCGACATCTATATTGTATTCCTCCGCGTCAAACGGCAGGGGGACCATGCTGACGCCGTGATACCTGGAGACTTCCCTAAAGCTACTGTGGCCGCCGTCAATGACGCTCAATCCCATCATCGTATCCCCTGGTCTTGTTAAAGCGCCTATTGCAACCAGGTTTGCCATCGTACCTGAAATGGGAAGCGTGTTGACGTGCTCAACTCTGAAAAGCTTCCTGGCGAGGAATTGCGTCAACTCCTCAAGCTTATCTATATACTCGCATCCTCTATACATTCTTTCGTAAAGGAACCCGACGGCATACCTATGTCCCATATCACACGTTAGGAGCTTCCTAACCTCCCTGCTCGTAATATTCTCACTTGCAATGAGGTTCAGGGAAGACCCTCGGAAAGCATGATGGTTTCTAACTATTTCGAAAACCTCTTCTGCAAGGCTTTTCTCAGACAATTGCGCGAGCTTGAAGCAAACCGTCCTTTAAAAAGTTTCTCAGCCTCCAGAGTTTTACGCATAAATATTCGTGTGTGGGTGGCGATTCTTAATGAGGAGAGGCATAAGACAGAGGGTTAGCCTTAGAATTGGAAAGACGCTGCTTGTAGACGGTCCAGCTACTGTACAAGTCATTGAAGGAATGGTTAATGTAATGGGGGCGGTGTTTGCCGAAGGCAGTATTTTAAAGGTTAGGAGGTTCAGGAGGATGCCTTTCTACGCCGAGCATTCTGACGCTGGCCTGCTCATCGACGGTAAAAATTATCAAATAATAGAGGGTTCAACGATACCTGTCAGTTGGATAGATTGCGCTGAGAAAACAGCAGGCGACGAGGCTAGGTTAATAGCGATAGTCGGCGGCACCGACTCCGGGAAGACAAGCTTAGCAACCTTCCTGGTGAATTATTACCTTAATTTCCAAGGCGAGGTTGGAATTGTTGACGGTGATCCAGGCCAGAACGACCTGGGTATTCCAGGAACTGTCAGCGCCGGAGTTGCGAATAAGAGTTTAAGCGACCTCTGCCAAGTTAGGCCTGAAGTAATCGAGTTCATAGGCTTAACGGCTCCGGAAACAGTGGCTGGTGAGTTGAATGAATCGATAGCCAAGATTATCGATAGGCTTGTAAAGAGGGGTGTTAGAAAGATTGTGTTGAATACAGACGGGTGGGTTAGTCCTAAGGGGTTGAAGCATAAGGCTGAGCTCATGAACATGATTAAACCATACTTCGTAGTCTCGCTACTAGGGGGGGAGGATTCCGCTTCCTTCGCGAAAGAGATTAATCAAAACATGAAGATTATCCGGGTTGAGGCTCCTCTCTACGTGAAAAAGAGGAGTAGGGCCCAAAGGAAGCTTCTTAGAATGCTGAACTATAAGAGGCATTTTGCAAAATCCAGGTTTGTGAAAATGAGTGTTAGTGAAGTAAGGTTTGTAAACCATCCTTTCATAAACGGAGAGCCGACATTCTTATCGGAAAAAGTTGGAGAGGGATTGGAAATCGTAGAAGCGAAACTGTACATGGAGAAGACCTATGTTAAAACTCGAGGAGTGTTAGAGGAACCAGTCTTTATTGAGGCTGGGGGGAGAAGCATTGTCCTGCTGGGCGAGGGCTGGGAGAGGGGCCTTCTGGTAGGGCTTGCTAGAGGAGATGCTTTCCTCGGAGTGGGCGTGATAGAGTCGCTAACAGATAAGGAGATTACTGTTAGAACACCGTTATCATCCAGATTCGACTCGATAAAGCTGGGTGAAATAAAACTTGATCCTGTTTTCAACGAGAAGAGTTTCTCCTGGAAACCAAGGAGCATTGATTAAATTATGAAAATATAGTATTATGGATGTTTTTAAGATGTTAGTGCATTCTTAAGCTCTATTAGAGAACTGTCTACAAGCTTCGTCTCTGCAACGGCCTCTGAAAGATCAACGCTCACTATTTCAGTCCCCCTTAACGCAACCATCTTGCCGAAGATACCTTTTCTCACAAGCTCCACCGCAGCGTATCCGAGCCTAGTGGCGAGAACCCTGTCAAACGCTGTAGGAGGCATCCCCCTCACTATATGAGCGGGGGCAACAGCCCTTGTTTCAAAACCAGTTGCCTTCTCGATCTCCTTAGCTAGAAATTCCCCTATCCCGCCTAAGTACACGTGTCCAAACTGGTCGACCTTAGTATCCTTGGTTATAGGACCCTTGTAGTCTGCTATTAAAGCTCCTTCTGCGACAACTATCGTTAAACTACCTTTACCCTCAGCCTTTTTCTTTTTGACAAACTCTACGACGTCGCTTATTTTAAAGGGTTCTTCAGGAATAAGAATCAAGTCAGCGCCAGCAGCAATCCCAGAATATAGCGCTATCCATCCTGCGTGCCTACCCATTATCTCAACCACCATTATTCTATCCATAGCCTCTCCCGTTGTCTTCAACGATTCTATGGCCTCCATCGCAGCGTTTACAGCGGTGTCGAATCCGAAAGTATAATCAGTGCCTTTGAGGTCGTTGTCTATTGTCTTCGGAACTCCAATAACTTTCAAGCCAGCTTCATGCAGCTTCTTAGCCGCCGTGAGAGTATCGTCGCCACCTATAGCTATCAAAGCATCTAAGCCGAGCTTCTTAAAGTTCTCTATACACTTATTCATCGTTTCCTCGTCCTTAACTGGATTTGTCCTCGAAGTCTTTATTACAGTCCCTGCCTCGCCAATCTTATCCTCTAAGTCGCTGTAGTGTAGTGGAACAGTATCCATCTTAAGCAACCCTGCCCAGCCGTATCTTATGCCGACGACCTCGATCCCGTATTGTTCAGCTCTCTTCAATACTGCTCTTATTACAGCGTTCAAACCGGGAGCGTCTCCTCCGCCTGTTAAAACTCCTACCTTCATCCCTCGCACCTTAAGGCCTTAATCCTTATGGAGGGTGGTTTTAACTTTTACCCCTTAATGGTTGAAACCCTGGAGATTATCAATGGGATGAGCAGCTCGTCCAGAGTTAAGGAGCCGTGGGCCCCGGCTTTAACGAACTCCGGCTCAGTCCTCTCCTTTAAGTCGTAATGGAAGACAATCCTCCCCTCCCCTTTTGAGAGTGCTACGTAATCCCCTACTCTGTCTAAGACGCATGGATTAACCTCTCCTAAGCCGAACAATCCTTTTTCTAGGAGCTTCTTCGACTCCAGTAAAACAATGTCTCTGCCAATTTTCCTTCGGGAAATTCTTTCGAGTATTTTCGCCTCCTTTTTCACGTAGAAGTATGCTGCTCTAGACTCTCCTGCAGGGGGCATTATGAGACTCTCATTAAGCCACTTCATTTTTTCAAGCCTGATCGACCTATCATCCCTAACCTTGGATTGGCCGTGGTCTGAAGTGATTACTAATAGTGTTCTTTTAGCAATATCTGGAGTAACGTTGTTGATAACTGTTCTCAGAAGAGTGAAGGTGCTGGTCAGCTCTAGCTCAGCCTCTCGACTGAATGGACCGTAGTGATGAGATTGAGCGTCAAAACCATCCCAATAGGCCATTACGAAATCCGTCTTCTTATCGTTAATAAGCCTGACCAGGTTTGTTGCGAAGTCCACGGTAGTTAACGCAGGCACTATTTCAGAATCCTTGTAGAGAATTGTTGAGAGCCCACTATTCCTGATGCCATATCTTATTAGTGTTTTCGATCGAAGGCCTGCTTCCTTAAGCCTTTGCGTGAGAACTTTGGTTCCCAAAAGCTTTTCTACGCTCATACCGAGTTCGAAAATCCTGTTCTTCCTCTCGTCGTTGACTGGGCTGAGCGATATCATGTTAATCATGGAGCTAAGCTCCTTCATGAAGACTATGTAAGCAACTATTCCGTGTTCCTGCGGAGTTAGACCCGTGTTAAGACTCGTCAGTGCTGTCGATGTTGTAGAGGGGAATACTGATGTCAAAGCCTTAAAACATGTTTCTTCTTTCAGAAGAAAATCGTTCAGAAGACTCCTAAGCTTTTCAGAAGACTTTGTGAAAACATTGAGGCCCATTGCATCCATGACTATGAGAACAATCCTGTCGACACTTCTAAAACTCGATAAAACATCATCCCTGAGCGTTTTCCCCTGTGGCTTGGCTCCCATAAACCTTGCCAAGCTATTCGAGAGGTTTGGAAGGGAAGCACCGTCGTACTTAGGCATGAAGAGACCGGGTGAAAGCTTCCGGAGGCCAAGTTCCTCGACAGCGTCTTCCAGTTTAGAAAGCATGCAAGTAATCCTACGCAATACATATAAAAATACTTTATCTCTAAGAATCTGGGAGGAGTCGGTATTGAATAAAGTAGGCTTCACCTACTTGCAGGAGGAGGACAAACTCATATTAGGCCCACTGGAACCTGGCGAGGTCACGGTGCCTCTTCAAGAAAACGTATTAAAAATCTTCTTTGAAAGAACTAGAGAGGGTTTCAGGCTTTCGTTGCAAACCGCGAGAGGGGAGAAAGTGCTTAGAGTACTTGTTCTCAAGGACGCTGGCCCCGCTGTTCTACGCCTTACTGATGAGATTGCTGAAAGAATAGGCTCTCTAAAACTAAGCTGGAACCTTAAGGATTTGAAAATCGAAGGGTTAAAACTGGGGGAGGAGCTGCTTGAACTAAGCTTCGTCTCCACCCCTCTTAATGCCGAGAATATTTGATTCCTTGGGCTAGTCTGTTTCTTCAAACCAGGGTTGTTCAGGCCTCTCCCTAAGCCTTCTAAACTTCTCCCTAAGCCTTCTTGTTTCCCTCCTATGTCTAAGCAGGGCACTGATGAGGAAGAATAAGAAACTAAGAAATATTGCAATCATGTATGTGAAGAAGAAAGTGGAGAGGTCTAACTGAGCCCTAAACATTTTCAAAAGCCCTAGTGCTTCGCCTATATATGTTTTTTCCCGTAGGGTAAGCTTTTTAAAGAACCTGCTTCCCCTAGCTGAATAGCCTTGCTCAAAGCATACCTTCTTATAGTCTGCGAAGTAGGCTTAGAGAAGGATGTTGAAGAAACCATTCGTAAGGTTGAAAGCGTTACTAACGTGGATGTTGTCTACGGCGAGTACGACATAATAGCGACAGTAGAGGTTAACGATATTAAGCAGCTCGACAACGTTGTTACGCAGATAAGACGTATAAAGGGAGTCTTAAGAACGATGACACTTCTCTGCGATTAAATCAAAAATCATATTCTTAAGCTGCCTATTTCTACTTTGGAAAAAGAGATCCTCCAAGGCTCATAGTCTCTTACGCTGAAGCTCGGCTGCTCTAAAACGTTTTCCTTAGAGTGGTAAACTAACGTGATCACAGGCTTCCTCCAGAGCCCTCCTTTACTAACCTTAACCTGCTCCAAAATGCTCAGCGGTATCTCGAGCCTAATCAATATCCTCCTATTCCTTATGCCCACGTGCTCTTCGAAGAAAATCCTCTGGCTGGTTAGCACGAGCGCGCCCTTTAAAGGCGCTTCGAGAAATGTTGAGCCGCCTATGAATTTTGCAGAATCCTCGAAAATCAAGTTTTCACCTATTGGAAGCTTCCTTTCGCACATTTTCTCAACTAGACGGCTGTTTAGTCTTTAATTGTTTTACTCTCCATTTAAAATAATACTCGCATTTTTTACGCTCGAAAAAGCATATTTATCTCCCGTGCGTATTAAGAAGGGTTGAAAAAGTTGGGGGAGAAGGATGAAGAGGCTCAGAGGCTTGCGGAGTTGAAAAAATACTTGTCTCAGAAGAAGGAGGCGCTTGAGGAAGAGCTTGAGAAGCTTAACAGCATAATCAGCGTAATAGACGATCTACTTGCTTCAAAGAGCTTTAAAACAGGTATTGAGGTTATGAAAAAGGCTGAAGAAAAGGCTGAGGCCGAAGCAGCGCTGCAAAAGCTTGAACTCGTCTATAAGGGTATGAAAGTTGGCGATATGGAGGTCTATCAGACCTACGCTAGAGTTACGCCCCTCCCCGAGCTTAAGCTCAGCACCGCTACCTCTCCTTTTGAAGCATTCCTTGTCAGAAAGGTCTTAGAGCCGATGAGGGAGAGGGATGTGGAGAGAGCTGCTAAAAACGAGCTTAGGCCGGACCAAATGTTTTCCTACGATATTATTGAAGAAGGCGGCTTGTTAAAATACATTGTCGTAAGGAATTTCAGAGACAGGATTAGGCTTAGAGAACTTGCTAATGCTGTATCTTGGACCTTTTTCACAATGGTTGCTAAGAAGGGGGGTGTACAGACGAGTTTAGAGGAATCCGAACAGGCTTGAGAGAATACCCTTAAGATCATGAGTGTCTAAGGCAATATACTTCGCCCCAGCCTCCTTTAGACTTTCAAAACTCCACAGACTGGATACTATTCCAACCGGTATTGCCCCCGCCACTTTGGCGGCTGCAATATCTATTGGTGAATCCCCTATGTGAACAGCCTCGTTCGGAGGGGTATTCGTTACCCGGCATGCTTTGAGTATCAAGTCCGGAAACGGCTTGATCCTATCTACATCATCTCTTGTAAAAACATGCTTAAAGAAGATATTCAAATCTAATTTCTCGAGTATCATGCTGGAGGCTTTTCTACAATTGTTCGTACAAACAACCATGTCAATACCTTTTTTCTTCAACCATGCAAGTAATTCTACGACTCCGTTCTTCACTATGGGTTTTTCCGCAGCCTCCAGCTCCAAAGGTTCGACAGCCTCATAAACCCTTTTTCTCAAAATCCTCAACTTATCTTCGTCAAACCCTCTGCTCCGCATAAATGATACAGCTTCCTCGAGATTTACCGATGCTGGCTTAGAGTCTGATAATATGCTTTTTTCAACACCCATTTCTATTAGTTTCTCGATAACTATCTTTTTAGCTAGAGAATAATTGTAATTAAATTCTATGAGCGTTCCATCTAGATCGAAAAGCACTAACCTGATCATGCTTCTAAGCCTTAGCCTGCTGGACTGAGAGTACTACGCGGGTATCTGTCGTAGCAATAGACTCTACACTCCTTATCTTCAAGACTGTTTTCATCAACTTCTCAACATCCAGCACATCAACTCTTATCAAAAGATCTATGTCGCCAGTTAGCTCAATAACCTCCCTAACCTCCTCGATACTCAAAAGCTTCTGCATAACCCTCTCCCTGTTGAACCCCTTCGCTATCTTCGCTGTTACGAATGCCTGCAATTTGTGAAAAATCCCCGATGTTCCTATATATTCTTTTCTTCATCCAATTGCTAAATAATGCGTTGTTTTCCTTCAGACTACTTAACCATGCGGGAGAGTACTATGCGTGTATCCGTCGACTCCACGCCTTTTATTTCAAGTATTTCGTCGACGATTCTTCTCAAATCGGTCTCTGAAGAAGCAGTGGCTTCTATCAAAAGATCTATGTCGCCAGTTAGCTCATAAACCTTCTTAACGCCCTTAACCTGTAGAACCTTCTCAATGTTCCCCTGGAAGCCGCTTGAAACCCTTACGAGTATTACCGCCTCCAAACCGTATTCTTCAGTAATAAATAGCTAAGATAAACTTTTCCAAATAGTTAAGGTTAAATACCCCGTTGATAAGGAGGTCTGGGAGATGAGAAGCGGTGTCTGAAGAGTTTGTTAAGATTAAAGATCTTAGTACCAACTCCAAGCACGTTAACCTTCTCGCCAAGGTGCTCTCCCTCTCCGAGACAAGGGAAGTGCCTGCCAGGTACGGGGGTTCGACAAACAAGGTTGCGGAAGCTAGAATAGGAGACGAAACCGGTACAATACTTCTAACGCTCTGGAACGAGAACATAAATTTGGTTAAGCCGAATGACATCATAATGATTAAAAACGGTTACGTAAACGTGTACCGCAGAACCATGAGGCTTAACGTCGGCAAGTATGGTTCAATAGAGAAGAGCGATGCTAACATAGGGGATGTCGATACTTCTAATGACATGTCTGAGAAAGAGGTTGAGGGAGGCTACGGCGGCAGGAGGTTTAACCGTGGTCCTAGGAGGAGGTATTAAGGGCTATCCTAATTCAAGCCTTCTAACAGTACCGTTCGGAGACGTTTCTTCGAACACTATCGCTTGAAAACTATAAATTCTAGTTTTTTTATCTCGCCAGCATTCAGGCGGTAGTCCTGCCTTTAGACAAGTATAGGAGAGGAATGTCTCTGCATCCCAATTCTCTTCTACAGCAACCTGAGGAAGGAGTAGGCCGCGATTAAACCCTCTCTCTACAATCAAACCGTCTCTACCTATCTTAACCATGCTTGGAAGCCTTTTTCTGTCTTCAACATCTATTAGCCTAGGAGGTGTGAGAACACTTACGTCTATTACGATGGAACTCAACTCGTCTAGGGTTACTGGAGGGAAGCGGGGGTCTTCAACTGCAGCGGCAACTGCAGCCTCGACGAGTGCTGACACCAACGGCTTAATCGGCTCAGGAAACCCTATGCAGCCCCTTAAATCCCTACGCCCATGCTCAACGTTACCGATGATCTTATTCAGAGTTACGAAGACTCCGCAAGGCTCGTAGAATACTTCGCTCAAATCAGCCGGGGGAGTGTCAACAACACCTTCTTTCAAATACTTTTCAATAGCCTTCCTCGCTAATTTAACCAATAGTTCACCTTCTTCTAATGTCAGCTCCATCGAATAAGTATCGTAAAACACGTTAAAAGGCTTTACTAATTAGAGATTAGTCTAGGGTCTGCCCTCAATATAATCTTTCTTGAAAACGAAGACTCTGATGAATCCCGACAATAGCAGAGTAAACCAGAGCGGTGAGTATACGAAGTAGAGGAATGCTAAGCCCCCCAGCTTAAGCCTATACCCCATTTTCCTGGAAATCTTATAGTATAGAATTGAGAAGACAGTGAACGAGGCCAGTATTGCTATTAGAGTCTTTGTGAAAAACAACAATATCTTTAGGAAAAGACTGTAGGATAATATTGTTGCAAAGGGTAATATGCTGGTAAATAATGAGGATAATGTTAAAACCCCCAGCCATATAATCCTGTCTTCTAAAAGAGTGTTCATCAAGAGTGTTATCATGAAGGGTGCTAAAGACGGAAGCACTATAAATAGCAATAGGAGTATTAGGGAGGGTTTTTCAACCATTATCCTCAGTAGGATGCGCCAGTTATCCCTAACCCATATGGCTGCTCCAATTCCCCATCGAACACGCTGCTTAAACCATTTGCTCCAGCTGGAGGGGGCATAATTCACAACGTGGGGGCTTGTTATGAAGTTGAACCTGAGGCCGGCGAGGTAGCTTCTAATGCCGAGGTCAAAGTCGTCTGGAATCCTATACCTGAACCCGCCGATCGACTCATATGCTTTCCTCCATATTGCAAATGCTGCACCGTTAAGCCCTAAGCATTTTCCAACCCTCCTAGCCAGCATCAGGCTACCATAGTTGAAAGACATGAACTCGTATTCCATTGCCTGTGCAAGCAGACCCTTACCACCTACTCTTTTCATTATCTCGCCTATTTCACTACTTTTCATGGATTCCACAATCTTTGAGAGAAAATCTTTTTCCACAGGAGATATGTCGTCATCTAAGAATATCAAAAGTTCTCCTGATGATTGTTTTAAAGCCTCCAAGAGTGCGCTGACTCTTCCGAACCTGCTATTGCGAAAGATCGCTTTCACAGGCTGCCTTCTAAGCTCTTCAACAATATTTGGAAGAGGATTGTCGACAACCACGAGGATTTCTTTACTTTTATAATCGTCTTTAACGAGCTTTTTAACAAGCTCTATCAAATGAAATGAGCCCCGGAAAGACGGGATTATTACTGAGACGCTCATGCTCATTTTTACTCCCGCTTTCAAAAGGAAATCTTTTAAGTATTTAGTTACTTTAAATCTGGTGGAAAAGTTTTCCACCAGACGGTGAAAATTTGCATTTGCAAACAACATAAATTGGCGGTTTTTCGAGAATTCAAGTGCGATGGAGAATGATTAAGAGCATGCTTAGAATAATAGCTTTCGCTGCAGTGCTTTTTGCGAGTATTATTGTAAATCGTTTTTTAGAGCGCTTATGGCTCTCTTTTACAGGCTTGGAGTCTAATGGTCTTTCAAGCCTATTCACATTACTCCTAATGGTATTCTTCTTCACGCTTCTACTACCGATTAAACACGAAAGCAGAATTAAGATGAACATGATGTTTAAGGAGGTCTCCATCTTCATACTCATCTGGATCGGCGCATCCTTCTTCATAGCCCTCCTGCATCAACCTAAGCATGTCTCCATAGGTTTGATTCCAGCAATATCATATGCTTTATTAAAGCTTGTAAACCCGAGCTTCAGGTTAAGAATATTGCTTAAAGAACATTCCGAAGCCTCATTCCGTGGCACCATACTGATGTGGGTTGCACCAACTCCTGGAGTTTTGATTGCTCAAGACCTTGGTTTAAGAAGCATACTAAAAGTGTTAAGGGGTGAGGCGAGAATCGCTGTTAGCATCCCCGGGGAGATATTCATAAAATCTTGTAAGAACATTAGAAACATGGAGCTTAAGGGGAGCCTAGCCTCTTTTGTAAAAACAGTGTCGGATAATTGGAACCGTGAAGCAGCAATAGTTTGCGAAGCTAAGCCTGGGGAAGGTTTTTTCAAGATCTGGGTTAAAATAGCTTCAGACAATATTCAGGTTCTCAATGACATTACTAGACGTTTTTCGAAGCTTGATGGGGGAGAGGACTTGAATTGGGCTTTGGAGAAATGGTTGTCGTTAAAACCATGTGTTAAGCCAATAATGTTTACTAATAACGGTGTTTCATTATCTCCGGAGACCGTTCCGGAGAGACTGCTTGTAGCCGGAAATGCTGAAGAGACTGAGAGATTTGCACTTAAGGCATGCTTGTCTCAGCTGAGAATTAATTCAAATGTTCTCATCATCGATGGCGAGGAGGATCCTTGTTTTGAAGAAAAAATTGAGGAAATACTGAGAGCAGAGGGTTTTAAACCCCTTAGACGCCAGCCTAAAGCTTTCAGGACTAGGGGAAGAATGGAAGTTATTCTCGTAAAGAAAACTGAATTAAACGGGAAGCTTATCGAAAAGGTTTCTTCAAAACCTATTGTTGCCGCATGGTTAAAAGGCTGTTTAGAGGAGCCTGGGTTGAGTGCGCCGCTTAAAATTTTAACGTACAACATGCTGAGGTCTAAGCCAGTCTTAGAAGCAGACGGCCTAATACTCCTCAATCCTGACAGAGAACTCCTGGACAGTTTCGTATCGACGGGACAGAGTTTTTTGCTTCAAGGTAAGACTATAATGGTTTCCGCCAGGGGGGTGGAGATACTCGCATGACACGTATTCTCTCAAAGGGGTGTGAAACCTTTTACCTGATGAGTAGAATAGGACTGGCTGGATTGAACTTTAAGAGAGCCCTTGTATTCTTGCTCTCAAGATTCTTCCGAGAATACAGGATAGTCCTGCTTGATTCGAGTGATGAATTCAGTTGCGCTGCAAGAATTAGTGGAGCGAGATATTACAATGTTGCTGAACACAGCATTAACCCCGTTAAACCACCATGCTGGGAGGTGGTTGAGCAATATGTAGAATCCTTAGTAGAAGTGATCGATTACTGTTTCGGGACCTTTAATATGAAGAGCATTATTACTAAATCGTTTCTTAGCAGTCTTTCACCATCTTCAGAGACAACTATACCAGAGATTACATCCAGGCTCGATTTTGAGAATCCTGAAGGAGGATTATCAATCTACACTCCTCTTGAGCCATTTACCTTTGGAACACTCAGAAGGGTCTTTGGCAGAAGGGAGGAACTTGATTTCAACGAAATTTTGGAGACGGGTATTATTTTCGACCTTTCAGGTCTTCCTACAGCTTCTTCAAAATTGTTCACAGCCCTGATAGTCCTGAATAAGTTGATGTTCATGAAGCCTAAACATCCTACAGTCGTAGTAGTGACTTATCCCAGCATGATTTGGCCTAAGAGTAAGAGACGCGACGCGGCTCAGCTCCATGTGGAACAAGTCATGCTAGAAGAATTGGAGAGAAAAGGCTTTGTAATAGTCTTCGCAGAGAAAACCTTCTCAGAATTGTCTGAGAGAATTATATATGGACTTGACGCAATCGTTTTCTCCCCTCCTTCAGAAGTCCTTGACCCTTGGAATCCTTGGGGCTTATACACGAGGCTGGAGAAAGAGATGACAGAATGCTCTGCGGTAATTTTGAACAGAGGGGGCGAAATAAAGCCGCTTACAATTCCTGCGAACATTATGATAAAGCCGTTGGATGATGAGGAGCGTGAGAAGCTTAAGCCTGCCCTCAGGGTTTTCAAAGAGTCAGATAGGTTGAGGGAAATTCTCAACGAGGATTATGAGTCCGGGATGAGAATAATAAACAGGTTGAAAGAACTCGATGGCAGAGCTGTTTTAAACAGGCTTGTCGAGGAAGTGAGGTCAACGATAGGAGCTAGCGGGCTTAAGGCACTTGCCACATTATTAAGGTATGGATACTTGAGGCAGGCTCGTGAAGGAGATGAGCAATACATCGTCCTTTCCCACGGTGATTGGGAATGAGGAGAATACTCACGGGAATAAGGTCTCTGGACGATCTTACCGGCGGTTTGCCTACCGGTGTTTCAAACCTAGTTTACGGTAGTCCTGCAACAGGAAAAACCAGCCTCTCAATGACTTTGGTGGCTGAATCGCTTAAAAACGCAAGGGATAAGGAGGTTGTGATAGCAGTTTTAACGGAGAGCTGGGACATGGATCGTTTAAGAACAATATGTGCGAGAAAAGGCGTTAAACAAGATTCTTTAAACAGGATCAAGACTTATGAGGCAAATAGCTTCGGCGAGCAGCATAAGATAATAACTGAGGTCGTGCCCAGGGATGTGGAGAAGAACGATTGGGTGCCGGCGCTGATAATTGTCGATTCCCTCGTTCCGCATTACCATGCTCAACTGCTTAACACCCCTCTCCAACACTTGGCTTCGAAGGCAAGAGAGTTCCAAGGGAAGCTCTCCCTAGAGATCAACAATCTGGTTAAAATGGCTGCCGGATACGAGTCCCTTCTAATAGTAAACAGTTGGCGCCGCAGTAGTGCTGGCCGAAGCTTCCAAGAGAAGTGGAGGAAAGACGTAGTGGGAGGCTTAAAAGACAATGATGTTCTGATAGACCCTGAGGCAGGCTTCGGCTCTAGGGAGTTCGATGTAATAGGTGGGCAACACCTCGTTTACATGAGCAAGACTGTTATTAGAATGGTTTCAACAAGCATCAGTGAGAATATTAAAGCAGTTATTATGGAGAAAGCTCTCTCAAGACCTACGATGCTATGCTGCTTGGTGAAAATATCCGAGGCCGGTATTGAAACATATGAAGGGAAACCGGCTCCGGTGGGCGAGGTGATTAGGAGGGAGATAATTAAGGATTAGAAGGAGGAAAACAATTATATACCAGTAAAACAGTACTCATTCATGCCGAATAGGAAAATAAGAGTTGCTTTCATAGGGATAGGCAACAGTGCCTCCACTACTCTACAGGGCCTGTTCTACTATTCTTCGGGCCGTGGGAAAGACGGCTTATGGCATCCCGTAGTAGGGGGGTATGGCGTTGGAGACGTCGAAGTCGTTGCAGCATTAGACATAGACAGTAGGAAGGTTGGCAAAGACTTGTCTGAAGCAATCTTCTCAGAGCCGAACATTGTTGAAAAACGCTTTGAAATACCTAAGACTGGGGTGGTCGTTGAGAAAGGCCTGCTGGAGGATGAGCTTAACCCATACCTCGCATCCGCGCTGAAAGTTGTAAAACAGGATAAGAATAGTATTGTCGAATACTTGAAGAAGCACCGAGTTGACGTTGTCGTCAATACGATATCCAGCGGCCTAGATAAGTCTTCAATCGCATACGCTGAAGCATCGTGCGAAGCGGGAGCTAGTTTCGTGAACACTACTCCTACAAGTGTTGCAACAAACCCGGATATTGTAGAATCGTTCAAGAAGAGAAGAGTTGTCGTAGTCGGGGACGATTTGATGAGCCAGCTGGGAGGGACTGCGCTACACAGAGGTCTCGTATACTTCTTGAAGTCTAGGGGTATTAAACCGGTTAGGAGCTACCAGCTTGACGTTGGCGGTGGACTTGAGACTTTGAACACGATGTACGAGGACCTTAGGGATTTTAAGAAGCAGGTTAAAACTTCTTCAATAGCGGAGGAGGTTAACGAGGGCTGGGAGGTCGTATCCGGGACGACGGATTACGTAGACTTCCTTGGCAATAATAGGGTTACGTATCTCCAGTTTAACGCAACCGGCTTCATGGGTAGCAGTATAATCATAAACATTAACCTCAGGTCTAACGACGGAATGAACGCCGGCAACATAATTCTAGATTTGATTAGGGCTGTAGCAAAGGCTAGGGAGGATGGCTTAAGCGGGAACGTTAATGAGATCTCCAACTATGGTTTCAAGAAGACTCTGGAGAGAAAGCGGATACATGAAGCAACAATGGTCTTCGAATCCAAATACTGCAGGTAGATGCTGGAGATTCTCAGGGAATAGTTTATGTGAGCGTTTTTGAAGGGTTCTTATCTGCTAATCGTATGGGTCGAAAGGAAAATAAGGATTAAACCCGGGTCCCTGTCCAGAGTAGAATTGCCCCGGGGCTGCTATGTTTACGTAGGCTCAGCCAAGGGGCCAGGCGGGTTTGAGAAAAGGGTTTCAAGACACTTAAAGAAGATTAAGAAGGCTAGGTGGCACGTAGACTATTTGACAAGGGTTAACAGGGTTAGGGTGGAGGGCGTCTTCTATACTCTTCCTGAATACGACGAGTCCATGTTGACTCGTCTACTGTCTTCCATAGGGTTCCGCAAGGTTGTTAAAGGCTTCGGCACCACTGATCATCTTGAAGACTTCTCGCACCTCTTGTTTTCAGGGAAGAGCGTTGGGGAAACCGTTAAGAGAATAAGGTCTGCGATGAAGAGGAGAGGACTCTACTTCAAACTGTTTGGAAAAGATTCTTTAAGAAGCTTCCTCTAATAATCACAGATGTTTAAAAGGTGGGCAAAGGGAGAGTATGAGATTGAAATAACGCTTAGAATTCAAGAGGTCGGGGACCGTCGTCCTTTTAAAGCAGTGGAGTGGGGTAATGAACTTGTTCCCCTAGAAAAATTTCTAAAGGAGGCTAGGGAGGTCTCTCCCTCTAATCCTAAGAGAATGACTTTCAAGGCTAAGGGTCTAAGGATGAACCTAAGGATAACGGGGATAGAGGTTCTGAGACGGGGTGAAAAATCAATCGACCTCAAGCTGATAGCTGAGAAAGAGTAAAAATCCTTAAGAGAACGGTTTCTCTTTTCTTAAGTAAGCATCGTTGGAGAAAGAAGGCGGAGAACAACTGGACTTGGAAAGGCTTAGAATGATCGAGATTGCTGCAAACATTCATAGGGTTAAGATAATGATGGAATTGTTTAGGAGCGAGGGTACGATAACCTCGCTTTCAAGAACCCTAGGATATTCTAGGCAGTTGGTGAAGCATCACTTGGAGACGCTTAGCAGGGGTGGGCTTGTCTCCAAGAGGAGAGTGGGAAATATGGAGGTCTATAGCATTACTGACAGCGGTAGGATAATACTTTCCGAAGTACTGAAGATACATGCGGAAGTGGGAAGGACGAGCAGCGAGACGCGCATGCCGGTTTCAGAGGAGAGTAAGGCAAAGCCTAGTGTGAAATATGTTTCAGTAATCGCGGGAACCGTCACCGTAGTAATTGCCCTTGTTAAAGGAATTGCTGGAAACCAACCTCTATGGATATTGGGCGGATTTCTCCTGGGTGCTTTTATTTACGTTATTGTTTCCAAGCTCATCCAGGTTCTAACATAGTGTAGAGGATCCCCGTCTCATCTTTAACAATGCTGATTAACGCCCCGGGTTTAGTCAGGTTCCCTATTATTACTCTGATTCCTTTTTCAGCCGCGTTAAAGCCCTCTTCAATCTTTCTGAAGATCCCTCCTGTTACGTCGCTTACAGTTAATGATGCTTTCAAACTGTTCAACATGCCTCTACTTAACCTCGGTATCAGGTTTGCATTACTGTCGTGCTTAGGGTCTCCTGTGAAAACGCCGTCGACATCAGTTCCGTAGATTAGCTTAAATGCGTTAAACTCTGTAGCGAGGTGGGCTGCAACCGAATCTCCGGAAATGATGGTAAATTTTTTCTCGGAGTAATCCATTGCTACATCACCCGGTAATAATGGCACCGCTCCCAGCTTGAGCATCATTCTAAGAGGCTCCGTAAAAAACTTCTCTACTTTCCCTGAAGAACATGTTAAGCAACTTACAGGGGTTATGGGGACTGCTGGAACATTGTAGGAAGCCAGGCTTGCGAGAATTAACTGCGTAAGCTCGTTCATTCTCAGCTTCACTTTAGTCAAGCCTATCAGCTGATCAGGATGAAAGAAGCCTTCTGAAATACGGTATTCTGAAGCAACAGGGTGGCCGTAGGAACCTCCTCCATGAACCAGTATGAAAAGATATTCTTCACGGAGCTCGGAAACCTGTCTGGAAACCTCATCTATCACTTGAATGTTAGGAGTGAAAGGCCTGTTCTTTACTGTAATCATGCTCCCGCCGAGCTTAACAACAACTAGAGGCCTCATTTCTTCACTTATTCCTGTAAACAACATAGTCTGCAAGCTCTAAAAGAAGCCTCTTAGCTCTAGAGTCGGGGACAATCTCTAGCATTGACTTCGCCTTTTCCGCGAAAAGCCACGCCTCTTTAACAGCATTCTCCCTAACACCAGTTCTTGCAAGAATGTTCAAAGCTTTCTCCAAATCTCCTTCAGAAACACGTTCGCTTCTTAAAACATTGAGAAAGAACTGTTTTTCATCACCATACATTCTCTCTAAGCCTTTGAGTATCAGCATGTTCCCAAGTTTATGCTCGATAATGTCTTTCCCAACCTGCTTGCCGGTTTCTGAGGCAGAGCCAAATAAATCCAGAAGGTCGTCAACTATCTGAAATGAGATCCCAAGGTTTAAGCCGAATCCTTTAAACGACTCAACAATCTTTTCTCCAGCTCCTGCTTCAATCGCTCCCATCATCGCACTCGCCTCGTACAGCGATGAGGTCTTCCTCGTAATCATATCAATATAATCCTCAAAGCCAACGCTCATCCTCCTATGTTCTACTACATAAGGCTCATCCTCTCTGCCGAATTGTTCAAATAGGACGTCTAGCCGCTCGCCTTCAACAAGCCTCATTATATAAGAGTCAACTATTGAAAGCAGTCTCCTACTATTCTGCGACTTTAACAGGAGTTCGGAAATAACTTCCCTGTATTGCACGGCTGCCAACAGAGCCATCGTTAACCCGTATTTCTTCCAGAGTGTAGGCATTCCTCTTCTAACCTCACCATGGTCTATGATATCGTCAATTATCAACGTGTAGTTGTGAACTAGCTCGATGGCTGCTGCAGCGTTGAGAGCATTTTCGGGCTTCCCTCCAGCGGCCTCGCAACTCAAAAGGACTACTGCCGGCCTAATCCTCTTCCCCCCTGCCTTAATAGGGTATATTAGGACCTCTTGGAACTCGGGTGAGGCGTTTTCTGAGAGCGCTTCGTAGATTACTGGTTCAACCTCCCTGGCAACTTCCTCAAGCGTTTCAATAAGGTTCTGATTACTTTTCAATACAGGGATTAGTCATTCCACGGATATTTAAAGTCTACTAAAATCGTTCAGCTAAGCTTTTATTATGCCGAATCGGATTGGCTGAGGAAATGAATATTGCAATAATCACTTCCGGAGGAGATGCTCCGGGCATGAATGCTGCCATAAGGGCTGTAGTTAGGTCTGCCTCAGGCCAAGGCTTCAAAACATTAGGAGTTGAAAAGGGCTTCTTAGGTTTGATAGAAAACTTGTTTAAACTCCTTACCCCTAGGGATGTAAGCGGCATAATAAACACTGGTGGGAGTATTCTCAAGTCGAGTAGGTGCGACCTTTTCAAAACGCCGGAGGGATTGGAAAAAGCTTCTGAGAATCTGAAGTCCCGAAGGGTAGATTGGGTTATTACAATGGGTGGAGACGGTTCTATGAGGGGAGCGTTAAGCCTTAGCGAAGTTAGCGGGATACCTGTTACAGTCATAGCTTCCTCGATTGACAACGATATCGCAGGCATAGATGAAACAATAGGCTTCGACAGTGCGGTGAATACTGCAGTTCAAGCAATAGACAAAATCAGAGATACCGCAGTGACATACGATAGGGTTTTCATCGTAGAAGTCATGGGGAGGAATCGAGGCTTCTTAGCTTTAGAAGTTGCCTTAGCTTCAGGTGCGGAATTCGCTGTAATACCTGAGCATCCGATTACAGTAGAAGAGATTGCTAAAAGGATAAAGCAAATGGGTGAGATAGGTAAGAGGTCCAGCATAATAGTTAAGGCAGAGGGTGCTATTGGCGATCCTTTTCAAATGGCTTCAAAACTAAGAGAATTAACTGGTTACGACCTGAGAGTAACTGTCTTAGGATATATACAGAGAGGAGGCGTACCAACTGCAAGGTCTAGAAACTTGGCATGCCTATTCGGAAAACGTGCTGTCGAATTAGCAGCAGAAAGAAAGAAGAATAGGATCGTAGGGCTTAAGGACGGTCAAGTAGTGGACTTGAATATTAGAGAAGTGTGTGAAAGCATCAAAAAAATAGATGATGAGAAATACGAATTGGTTAGTATACTGGCCATCTGAAAAATCGCAATTTAATTTATTTAAGACGTTCGGAAAACCTATTTATATCCTGATTTAGAATCTTTTTTCTAAAACATAGATGCGTGATCAGAAGTTTGAGGAGGTAGTCGCCTATAGGATTAACGTGAATGGTGTAGTGCAGGGTGTCGGGTACAGGCCATTCGTATACCATATAGCTACTGAGCTTGGTCTAAACGGATTCGTCCTCAATTCAGGTAATGGTGTTATTGTAGAGGTTGAGGGTAGGCCTGAGGATTGCCTGAAATTCATAGAGAGGCTTAAGGCGGAGAAGCCGCCGAGAGCAATTGTCAAAACCATATCCTATGAGAAAATCCCTCTAAAGGGGCATGATGGATTTAGGGTTGAGCAAACCATTAGCGAGGAAGTTGAAACTCTCTGTCCGCCGGATGTGGCTGTATGCCAAGATTGTCTAAATGAGCTTTTCAATCCTGATGATAGGAGATATCTTTACCCTTTCATAAACTGCATAAACTGCGGCCCGAGGTTTACAATACTTGAGAGGCTCCCTTACGACAGGGTTAATACGAGTATGAGGCCTTTTAAAATGTGTGGAGAGTGTGAAAGGGAGTACTCTAACCCTATGAACAGGAGGTTTAAGGCTGAGCCTAATGCCTGCGGGGCATGCGGGCCCGGTGTTAAACTTTACTATAAAGACAAGCTATTGAGAGTGTCAAAACCTATTTCGGAGGCTGCGAGACTGATAAACAAGGGCTTCATAGTTGCAGTCAAGGGCTACGGTGGTTTCCACATAGCTTGCGACGCAACCCGCGGTGATGTTGTTTCAGAGTTGAGGAGGAGAAAGAAAAGGGGCAATAAGCCATTTGCAATTATGGTTAAGAATATTGAGGAGGCTGAGAACATAGTTGAACTTAACGACGCTGAGAAAAAATGGCTTCTACACTATTCTGCTCCGATAATCCTTGCGAAAAAGAGGGAGCCGAACCCTATTGCCGAGGATGTTGCTCCAGGGATGAAGTATCTTGGGGTCTTCCTGCCCTATACTCCAATACACCATATTCTTATGAGAGGCATTGAGCCGCCGGCGATAGTCTTAACTAGTGGAAACATTTCCGAGGAGCCCATAATATTCAGAGACAGGGAAGCATTTGAAAAGCTTGAAAGCATCGCCGACTACGTCCTCACTTACAACCGGAGGATAGTCAACTTTGCAGACGACTCGGTTGGCTTCGTTCAAGACGGTCAGCTTAGACTAGTGAGGAGGAGCAGGGGCTTCGTGCCCGAGCCCATCGAAGTCGAGCTTAATGTTGACAGCGTGCTTGCAATGGGAGCCGACTTGAACAATACTTTCGCATTAGCGAAGAAGGGAAGAATATTCATAAGCCAATACATGGGTGATTTGGAGAATCTTTCAATCAGAAAGAGGTATCTGGAGACTATAAGAAGAATGCAGCAACTGCTGAACCTTAAGTATGACAGGGTTGCATACGATCTACATCCGGCCTATTATTCTTCACAGATAGGATTGTCTCTGAACGGGGAGAAGATTCCCGTGCAGCACCATTATGCTCATGTTCTTTCAGCAATGGCTGAGAACAATATTCTCAACTCGGAAGCCTTGGGAGTGGCTTTCGACGGAATAGGTTATGGTAAAGACGGTAAGCTATGGGGATCCGAGTTCATAATTGTGAGGAAGGGAGAGTACGTTAGGAGGGGCCACTTTAAGTATGTTCCTATGCCCGGTGGTGAGAAAGCCGTCACTGAGCCTGCTAGGATGGCTTTCAGCTATCTTTACGATGCGATGGGTGAAGACGCCTTAAAGATCGATATCGGGTTGAGCGATAATGTTAAGAGGGCTTTGAAAAACATGGTGGATAAGGGTATTAACGCGCCGTTGACATGCGGCTTGGGGAGAATGTTCGACGCGGTCTCAGCCCTCTTGGGAGTATGTTTAACAAGAACCTTTGAGGGTGAGCCTGCTGTGATGCTTGAAATGGTCGCAGACATGGATGCTGAGGGAAGCTACCCTTTCAAAATCCTTGGGGATAAGGAGTACGTCGTAGACACGGCTCCCATAATCAGCATGATAGTTGAAGAAATGAAGAGGAATATTCCTGTAAGAGTAATCAGCAAGAGGTTTCATGAGACTATTGCAAGAATTACTGTGGAGCTTGCGGACACTATAAGGCTCGAAGAAGGAATAAAAAATATTGTTTTAAGCGGAGGAGTGTTTCAGAACAGGATAGTCTCCACCAGGGTTAAGCGCCTGGGAGAAGAGAGAGGCTTGAAAACCTTTTTCAACAATATCGTCCCTACGAACGACGGTGGGATATCGCTTGGACAAGTCGTGGCCAGCAGCCTAGCTGGGGAGGAGTGAAAATGTGCCTGGGAATACCGGGAAGAGTCGAGGAGGTTGAGGGGGCAGAGGCAACCGTATCGTTTGGAGGAATACGTAGAAGAGTAAGGCTCGACCTCCTCGACAATGTTTCCATAGGGGACTACGTCGTAGTTCACGCCGGCTTCGCCATAGAAGTATTGGACGAGGAGACAGCATTAGAGATGCTGAATACTCTGAGGGAGGTTTTCAGAGAATGAAGTTCCTAGAGGAGTATAGGGATGGGGAGCTTGTCAAGAGGATAGCTAATAGGGCTAACGAGCTTTTAGGTAGAATAGGGAGGGAAGTGAAGATAATGGAGGTCTGTGGAACTCACACTATGGCTATTGCGAGACATGGCTTAAGAGGCCTTTTCAGAAAAAACCTCGACCTTATCTCAGGCCCAGGATGCCCCGTGTGTGTAACTCCTAACTCGGGCTTCTCTCTCGTCTTCCAAGCGGCTGAAATGGGAAAGACCGTGGCAACCTTCGGAGACATGATGAGGGTGCCGTTTAACGGTAAGAGCCTCTCGAAACTAAGGGGGGAGGGATTTGACATCAGGGTCGTTTATTCTCCGTATGATGCGCTTAAAATGGCTGAGGACGAGCCTGAGAAAGAATTCGTCATGGCAGGGATAGGTTTTGAAACAACTTCACCGCTCTTCGCCTCTATCATTTTAGAGTGTAGGAGAAGAAGAGTTAGCAACCTTAAGTTGATAAGTCTCTTCAGGCTTATACCGCCAGCTCTAGACGCGTTGCTGAAGGCCGAGGACCTTCACATAGACGGCCTTATACTCCCCGGCCACGTGAGCACAATAATAGGCGTTAAGCCTTACGTTGATATTGTTGAGAAATACAAAGTGCCGGCGGTTATAACTGGTTTCGAGCCTGTTGATATAGTTGAATCAATACGTATGATCCTGAAACAGCTCGTTGAGAAAAAGAGTATGGTTGAGAACGAGTATGTGAGAACAGTGAGGCCCCAGGGAAATCCTAAAGCGATTAGGCTTATACAGGAGGTTTTTAAGCCGGTCGACGCAGAGTGGCGGGGCCTTGGGGAAATAGCTGAAAGCGGTTTAGCTTTGAAAGACGAGTTTAAAGATTTTGATGCCGTTGAAGAATACGGTTTAAAGCCTGTGGAAGCGAGTGAGCCTGCAGGATGCTTATGCGGTCAAGTAATAAGGGGGAGCAAAAAGCCTACAGATTGCAAGCTATACAGGAGGGCTTGTATGCCTGATAATCCGATTGGCCCATGCATGGTTTCCTCCGAGGGCACGTGTGCCGCGTACTATTACGCGGGGGTTGAGTAATTGTACGATAAGATAGTTCTCGAACACGGTGCCGGCGGCAGGCTGATGCATGAGCTCATTCAAACAATATCTAATGTTCTAGAGAGTCCTAGGAGAGGTGTTGACAAGGCTATTCTGAATACAAAAATTGGAAAAATAGCTTTCACAACAGATTCTTTCGTTATGAAGCCGCCAGTCGTAAAGGGGTGCGACATAGGCATGCTTTCAGTCAACGGGACTGTTAACGACCTTGTTACCATGGGGGCTAAACCAGAGTATTTGAGCCTCTCCCTGATAATGGAGGAAGGCTTGGAAAGAGATTTCGTAATGAGAATAATCGAAAGCGTTAGAAGAGCATCTGAAAAAGCGAGAGTGAAAATAGTGACGGGAGATATCAAGGTTGTTGAGAAAGGCGGTTGCGACAAGATTTTCATAAACACTTCTGGAATAGGTATGGTTTACAGAGGAGTTGAATCCTCAACCTTAAACGCTAAGCCTGGAGATGCTGTTATAGTGACTGGTAGCATTGGCGACCATGGTGCAGCAGTACTGGCTGCCAGGGGCGAGTTCCAGCTTGAAGCAGATGTTTCGAGCGACTGCGCTCCTTTAAACAGTGTTCTTGAAGCACTGGTTAAAAAGAGAGTGCCGTTCCACGCGTTGATAGATCCTACTAGAGGAGGCTTAGCCACCTCTCTAAACGAGGTTGCGGAATCCTCTCGTGTTTCAATAGAGATTGAGGAAGAAGCTATACCTGTTAAAGAAGAGGTTCTAGGGTTCTGCGAGGTTCTTGGCATAGAGCCGTTCTACCTAGGTTGTGAAGGAAGGCTCGTAATATTCACTCCTCAGGCTTACGCGGATAAGGCAGTCAGGGTTTTAAGAACCTTGGAGGTTAGTAAAGATACATGCATAATAGGAAGCGTCGTAAGCAGGTCGAAGAAGGGAGAGGTTAGGATTAAGACGAGGGCTGGTGGTTTAAGGGCCCTGCCAATGCTTCAAGGGATACCTCTTCCGAGAATATGTTAAACCATATAGTAATACTGTACTTGGACTTGGCGTCTTCGTTTCTTCCTGAAGAACGGTGCGACGACTACGCCAGCTAGGAAACCGCCGATATGGGCCCAGTACGCTATCCCCGTATAGCCTGGAATCATACTTTCTAAAAGCTGTAAGAGAAACCAGAAGCCTAGGTATACAATGGCAGGGAGCCTAACCATGAAAAAGCGGTAGAAAACCCTGACCCTTGCAAGGGGGAACATAACCATATAGGCTCCCATTACTCCGGATATAGCTCCAGAAGCTCCTATTGCTGGAATCGTTGAAACAGGGTCTATTAAGAAGTGGGTTATGCTTGCAATTATTCCGAAAAATATGTAGAAGAACAGGAACTTACTATGCCCCATCCTATCTTCTACATTGTCGCCGAAGATGTATAGGAAGATCATGTTGCCGAAGATGTGCATGATATCTGCGTGTAGGAACATTGACGTTAACATTCTGAAAAACCCATCCATAAAGTTAATCGTCAATAATCTCGGTATGAATCCGTAACGCAGTATCATAAAATCATATGTCGAAGGGTCTGAGAATTCTAGTAGGAAAACACCAACGTTAATACCTATCAACATGTAGGTGACGATTGGATGCGTATAGCGTTCAGTTTCATCGCCGGCTGGAAACATTTTTGAGTAAGAGTTAGGCCTTATTCAAGGCTTTTAAAAGTTTTTAAAAAACAACATGCTTAAAAGCAGCTTTTTCAAAACCTCCTCCAATAAACAAGCTTGGGCAAAGCTGAGGAAAAGAGAATACTGGAAGCACAGTTGATTTCTACATGTTTAATAGGTTCAGCAATGCTTCTAGAAGTTTCTGCGGGCATTATTACTAATAGTCTGGCAATTTTGGGTGATGGGGTACATGCCCTATATGATTTCATAATAATGGGGATGCTTCTAGCAACCTACAGGATTAGCATTAGGCCCGCTGATGAGAGTCACACTTATGGTCATAGTAGGATAAAGACCCTAGGATCCTTTGCAAGCGGGATAGCTCTCCTCTATTTCGTGGCCTACCTCATGTTTAGAAGCTTAAACAGGCTCTTTTCCCCGTCTCAGGTATATCTTGATCTAATGGGTTTCATAGCTTTAACCTACACGCTCATCGTGGACTTTGCCAGAATAACAGTCCTCTCAAAAGCTTCTAAGATTGAAGCCGGCGTGAAAGCAGGCCTGTTGCATTCGCTCGCAGACTTCTTCGACACGTTAATAGCTATAATCGGCTTCTTCCTAGCCGGATTCCTTAACATTGTACAGGCCGATGCTGTAGCCGGGCTAGTGTTATCGGTTATGATGATTTATCTGAGCATTAAACTGCTCTACGAAACCGGGCTGGAACTGACAGACACTGTTCCTCCAAACTTGGTGAGAAAGATTAGGCAGATCATTGAGGAGGAGTACGGTGCTGAAGGAGTTTCATACCTTAACATCAGGAGGATTGACAGAAGAACGTATGTAGACGTAGGCACACTGGTTTCTATGGATAGTAGTTTCTCGAACATACACTCGTCTGCAAAGAGGGTTGAGAACAGGATTCTCGAAGCTTTTGGAAACGAGGCCGTTGTAAGAATTCATACAATGCCCAAGGGGTCTAGTAGCCTCTACGGATTGATAAGGGATTCTGCTCTAAGCGTTAAGGGTGTTTCAAACGTCCACGAGATAATTATTTCGAAATCGGAGGGTAAACTGTTAGTGTCGCTGCATATAGAAGTCCCAGATAGCATGAATCTACTGGATGCGCATAGGGTTGCCGACGAAGTTGAGAAGAATGTTTTGAGGAATGTTGAAGACGTGGGTAATGTAATGGTCCACTTAGAGACTGCCGGCTCCCCCTTAATACATGTTGAGAAAGTAAACTCGAGCTCTTCGCTCTATCTCAAGGTTAAGGACACTGTTAGAGAAGAAATCGCTGATTTCGAAAACATTGAGGGGATAAATAAGATATTAGTGTTTAAAGATCCATACGGCTTGAATAGGGTAGAACTTACGGTAAGTATGGATGGGAGGAAGAGCATGACAGAGGTTCATGAGGCAGTTTCGCGCCTAGAGGATGCTGTTAAGAAAAAATTAGGAGAAAACATTGAAGTGGTTATTCATGCTGAGCCGAGATCTGATTAGGCTAAAGCTTTTATCTCTCTCTAATAAATAATTCTTAATGTTGAAATGGTTGGAAAAAGCGTGATTATTGAAGAGGTTAAAACTGATTCTGAAAGGCCCGTAATACTTGAGGGGCTTCCAGACATTGGGCTAGTTGGAACAATATCGCTAACCCACTATCTTGCTAAGCTCGGTTTTAAAAAGACAGGCTATCTTCAGACAGAAGAGTTCCCACCAATGCTCATTATAAGGGATGGAAAGATGGGCGATATCTTCGAGATATATTATAAGGACAACGTCTACATACTGAGGTCGGAGCTTCCAATACCCCAGAAAGGGCTTAATGAGATAGTTGACGAGATTATTAACTGGGTTAAGTCTAAAAATCCCAGTTTATTTCTAAGCCTCGGCGGAATACCTGACCCAGATAGGATAGATATAATAGACCCGAAGGTTTACGCTATACCTACGAATGAGGAAGCATCGTCCATACTTTCTAAGATGAAAGGTGTCGAATTACTAAGTGACGGTTTTATCTTCGGCCCTAAAGCACTCATACTGAGGAAACTGGAGAGGCTTGGAATAACAGGCTTAGGATTATTCGTCCAATCCTACCTTAACTATCCCGACCCCGGTTCGGCGGCGAAGGTTCTAACAATACTCCCACAAATAGGACTGGAAAAAGTTGAAGTGGATTCGCTCATCGCTTCAGCTGAGGAGATAAGAATGCAATACAGAGAGCTGATGAGGAGGACTGACGATGAGATAAGAAGGATGAGGCAGATTCAACCAATTGCAGAACAACTTGTGTAAGAGGTGTAGCATAATGGAGGATATTGAAAAGATGATGGAGGAGATGGGGAGGATTTTCGGAGAGGATTTTAGAAGACGTAAGATGAGGGCAATGGGCTGTGTTGAGCCTCTCTACAACATTGTGGAGAGAGAAGATGAGATAAGGATAAGCGTTGACCTACCTGGCGTTGAGAAGGATGATATTAAGCTAACATTACATGAGGATTCTATCGTGGTTGAAGGAGTATGTAGAAAGGAGACGCCAACAGTTAGAAGACTATCAGGAGGAAGACCTCTTTACTATAGTGTAAGGATTCCTCTTCCCACAAGGGTTGAGGAGGAGTCTGCAAGAGCAAGATATTCAAACGGTATTCTAGAAGTAGTTTTGATGAAGAGGAAGCGTGGCAGGAGAATACCTGTTGAGTAACCCGTCGGCGCTATTGAGCAATGGGAGCATTGAGCTTCGGGCTGTCAAGGGAAGTCTATGCATATATTGTTTGGGTTCAAGAGCATTATGTGGAAGGATGCAATGTCCAATATTGCTGAAGTACAGTAAGCTGCAACCCGTCGTAAAGCTGGAAGACAAGAAGATACTCGACGGCTCTTCTCCACCAGGGGTCTTCGTAGGTAGAATAGGTTATCCAAAGGTAGGAGTCGGCCCCATGGTCCCCCCGTACTTCGGAGATACTAAAGTATTAGACTACCCAGAATCCTGGTGGAGCATAAATCTTGAGAAACTGGTCGAGTATAGATCTAGCTTAGTAAGGGGAGTATTCAAGGTAGATGTTCACAAGCCTTGGGAAGCAGGGAGGCTTTTCCAGCTTACTCAAGAAATAGCTATGGCGAGCCAGCCTGCTGAAGCATACGTGGAGTTTTCAAAACCAGTCCGGGCTAGGATATTGCTGGACGAGGATGCTCAACCATTTGGCCCATACGGGCTTGTCGAAAAGATAGAGTCAGGGAACATTAAGGTCAACCGTTTCATCGAGAAAGCATATTACGACGAGGATTTAAAGGCCTCTGAGGCGATCTATTATCTTTACTCGCTCGGAGTGCCTGTTTCAACGATACAGAAGGCTTTCAGCGTTGCAGTATTTGGAATAGGTAAAAAGAGGAGGCTTGTTCCAACCAGGTGGAGCATAACTGCTGTAGACAGCACATTGGCTGAGAAAATGCTTGAGAAGATTAGGGAGAACCCTGAGGTCGATGAATATGCTGTTTACGAGTCTGAACATATGGATAACAAGTTCATAGTGATCGTAATACCTGGGAAATGGTCTTACGAATTCATAGAGATGTTCCACCCGGGTTCAGTATGGAACGTGGGTGACGAAAATATTGCAGTGGGCTCGGATTACGAGGATGCTGAGGGGAGGACGACTTATGCCAGAATAGGCGGTTGCTACTATGCTGCGAGGCTTGCAGTCGTAGAGTATCTTAACAGGATTAGGAGGCAAGGCTCTGTTCTTGTCATAAGAGAGGCGGGGCCAGGATACTTCCTGCCGGCTGGCGTATGGCTAGTTAGGGAGAATGTTAGAAAGGCTTTAGCAGGAAAGCCTGTTAAGTTCGGAAGCCTCGAATCCGCTTTAACTTATGCTGCGAGAAGGCTTAGAACACCCTGGCGACTAGTGCTGGAGGAAAGCAGGCTTTTAAGGGATATTAGGGAAAGAAGGAGGATCACGGAATACTTAAAAGAAAAGTAAAGAGATGAGCATGGTTATGGAGAAACCCAGGGATGTTTTCCTCTACAACACTCTGACGAGAAGAGTAGAGAAACTGGTTCCCGTACATCCTGGAGAGGTGAGGATGTACGTCTGCGGCCCCACGGTGTACGACGTTGCCCATTTGGGTCATGCTAGAGCAGAGATAGTCTACGATTCTTTCAGAAGGTTCTTGGAATATCTGGGGTACAGGGTGATACTGGTTAGGAATATTACTGATGTTGACGATAAGATAATAAACAGAGCCAGGGAGGAGAACAGGCCTGCAAGCGAGGTCGCGCTTCAGTATACTGTGAAATATTTCATCGACACTATGAGGCTTGGAGTAAAGCAGCCGACGTTTAACCCAAGGGTTACCGATCATATTCCCGAAATAATTGCTTTCGTAAGCAAGCTTGTGGAAAAGGGTTATGCATACGAGTCTGGTGGAGACGTGTATTTCTCAGTCAGGAAATATCAGGGCTACGGAGAGCTCTCCGGCCAGTCTCTGGATAAGATTATTGCAGGCGCAAGGATCGAGCCTGGCGAGGGCAAGAGGGACCCACTGGATTTCGCGCTCTGGAAAGCAGCTAAACCCGGTGAAGCATCTTGGGAAAGCCCTTGGGGGAAAGGGCGTCCCGGTTGGCACATAGAGTGCTCGACGATGAGCATGAAGTACTTAGGAGAGACGCTTGATATCCACGCGGGCGGCATGGACCTTGTCTTCCCTCATCATGAGAATGAAAGGGCTCAGTCAGAGTCCCTGACGGGGAAGAAGTTTGTTAACATATGGATGCACCATGGGCCGTTGACGGTCGGAGGAGAGAAAATGTCTAAATCGCTCGGCAACTACGTGACCCTCGAGGATGCTTTAAACAAGTTTGACGCCGACACCCTTAGGCTCTACATTCTCTCAACCCATTATCGCAGCCCGTTGGACTACAGTGAACAGGCTCTGGAGTCAGCTAAGAAAGGGCTTGACAAAGTCAGGAGGATCATCATTAGGCTCGGCGGAGGAGGTGAGGCTGAGGGTGAGGCGGAGGAGCTTGAGGAAGAGGTTTTAAAACATCTTTCTAACGATTTCGATACTCCCAAGGCTATTGCCGCTCTCATGAATGCTGCGAACCAGATTCTTGAAAGGCTCAATAAAGGAGATGTGTCAAAGAGCTTTCTAGGAGGATTTGTTAAATTGTGGAGGATGCTAGGGTTCTTCCAGAGCGGGGTTGAGAGGGCTACGGAAAGGGAGAAAAGGCTTGTCGGAATACTAATGGAAATCAGGAGCTTAGCTAGGGCTTCTGGAGACTATCGGCTTGCCGACAGAATTAGAGACGAGATTAATAAGATGGGAATAGTGGTTGAGGATACTGCCGAAGGTTCCTTTACATACATACTTTAGGATTTATCCTGATCTTCTCGATGGGGAAAAACTTAAAATAAGAGTGCTACTTGGTATTCTCAGACTCTAAAAAATGAAGAGCAAAGGAAACCCATTAAACGCGTTTCCCAGCATGACTGGCATAGAGCATGCTATAAAGCATTATACTGAGATTCCTTGGAGAAGACCATATGCATGGGAAGGAGAATGCTGAATACTCCTATGGGGAATTGTTAAGTGTGGGGAAACCTGTTGAACATTTGTATTAATACTTCAAACCTTAGCAATTTAGCTGCTAAAGAGGGTGGACTAGAGCCTCTTCTAATAAAGCTGATAGGGCTAGATTTAAAGAGCATTGAACTCGACGAAGAGAGTGCCAGGGATAGAGAACATGTTCATCAGATTTTTAATACTGTCAGAGAAAATGGGGGGAGCATAGTGACGCTAACACTCAAACTCAACATACTCGGTGGAAACGTTAAGAACGATGAGAAGTATTTCAATGAAGTTAAGAACTGGATAAGGTTCTGTGGAGAGAATGGTTGCAGAGTTTTGAGACTAAAGGCTGTACCGGCAAGGGGCAAGGAATATACTGAAGAGGATTTCAATCTGCTGTATAGGAATCTACTCAACCTCCTTTCTTCAGCTGAGAAAAATAATGTTAAGATCAGCATAGATGCCGATGAATCAGCATACTTGAAGATGGAGCGGCTTACTAGCATGGTTGAGGATATCGGTTCTGAGAATATAGGTTTAACATTAAGCATTAAGGATGTTAAGAGAATTGATGAGAAGGTTCTTGAAAAAATGCTGCCGCTGGTTAACCATGTGATTGTCAGCCAGAACAACTTGAGCAATCCTGAGAAGAATACTCTTAGGAAAATACTTAATGCTCTTTACTCTGCTTTCTATAGTGGCCATGTCTCAATTGAATTTACAAATGTTAAGAGTGTTGAGGATCTAGCTAATTGCGTTAAAACACTTAAGGAAATCCTTAATCAGGGCTAGAGTTTCTTGAAGAAGAACCCATCGATTTCTTCTAATCCCTGCCCGGGCGATTCATAACTGACTTCAACTTTATGCATCTTAACCAGGTCAGGCTCCAGCCCCTTCAATTTCTCAGGCAAGTATACTCTATATTCTATCTTCTCGTTAAGGGGTACGTTGAGCCTCTTCTTAAGCTTCCAGATAGCTGAGTTTACATTCATAAACAGGGTTGCCAGCTCACCATCAATAGGTTCAATATCGTCTAAGCTGGGGAAGTGCTGGTTCATCACGGATTCGTTGTACATGTTCCTGAACAAGTAGTCTGTTATGAAAGGTATTATGGGTGAAAGGCTGATTAAACATGTTCTTAAAACCCTATGTAAAGTATACCATGCTGAGAGCGCTTCTTCTTTGCTCCCAGTCATGTATGCTCTTGGTTTAACGGCTTCAAGGTAATGGTCTGCGAAGAAGTTCCAAATGTAGTTTCTCAAGAGGTTAGCAGGTCCGTAGAAGTCTAGGGAATCATAATCCTTCTTAGCCTCCTCTATTACCTTTTTAAGCTCGCTTAAAACAAGCTTATCGAGTAGACAGAGCTTAGGCTTTTCGTTAACAAATTCGAAGGATGATATGAATCTGCTTATATTCCAAAGCTTTGTGAGGAAGATTCTTGCAGCTTTAATCCTGTCTTCTGAGAAACGGTAGTTTGAACCCAGTTTGGCTTCAGAAGCAGCCCAAAACCTGAAGGCGTCAGCACCATACTCCTCGAGATACTTGTCTGGATAGATTACATTGCCCTTAGACTTATGCATCGCCTCTCCTTTTTCATCAAGTCCTAAACCGCTTATCCTAACCTCTTTAAATGGCGGTGTGCCAACTAATTGTACTGTTCTCAGAATAGAATAGTAAAGCCAAGTTCTTATTATCTCATAACCCTGTGGCCTCAGAGAACATATCCAAGATTTTTTGAAGAGTTCTTCATTTCTCTTATATCCCGTTACATATAATTGAGATATGCTGGAGTCCATCCATGTGTCTAAAACTCTAGTATCGCCTTGAAAATCTGTCCCGCCGCATTTAGCACATTTAACATCCTCGCCAGGCTGCTCTTCCCAAGGACGATAATATCTTCCTGGTTTCGGAGCATAGGTTTCGCCGCATTTCTTGCAATACCAGAGCGGTACCTCTGTAGCATAGTACCTTCTCCTGGAAATAGGCCAGTCCCCCTTAATGCTGTTAATCCAGTTAATGAGTATTTGCCTCATGGAGTCCGGATAAAAAACCATCTTATCAGCGGCTTCTCTAACTTTATCGATGAACTCTTCCTGCTTAAGATAGAGCTCACTCATCTCGACGAATTCTAATCTCGTCCGGCACCTCCAGCAGACAGGTATCCTCTGAATAATGTCTTCGGATTTAGCAAGCAATCCTCTTCTGGAAAGCTCTTCTACAATCCTCTTCTTGGCTTCATCAACTTTTAACCCCTTGAGGAAGCCTGATTCCTCAGTCATAATAGCGTTCTCATCTATGACCCTCGTGGGTTTCAAACCGAGTTCTCTGAACAATCTTATATCAGAAGTATCCCCGTAGCTGCATATCATTACTAGTCCGGTGCCGAAATCCGGCTTAGCATAGCTGTTTGGAATAACCTTAACCTCCTTACCGTAAATCGGCACGATCATTGTCTTCCCCTCGAGTCTAAGGTATCTCTCATCTTCAGGATTGAATATGACTGCGTCGCAACCAGCCAGCAACTCTGGCCTCGTTGTAGCTATTTGAACATCTTCACCCGTCTCCTTAACCTTGAAAACAATGTAATACAGTTTCGAAGGTACCTCTATGTATTCTACTTCAGCATCAGCTATCGCCGTACCACATCGGGGACACCAGTTTGTAGGCCTCTTTGCCTCGTATATTAAGCCTCTTTTCCACAATTCTATGAAAGTCTCTTGAGTAAGGCTCCTATATTCTGGGGAGTCAGTCCTATACATGTTTTCGAATTCGCTGCTTAAACCCAATCTTTTGGCTTGTTTAATCACCTCTGCCTCAACCTGGTCTAAAGTCCGCTTACAGAGGTTGATGAAATGCTCCCTATCTACTTCCTTCACCATAATGTTGAACTGCTTTTCAACCATAACTTCAACCGGTAGGCCGTTCCTATCCCAGCCGATTGGGAAGTGAACATTGTATCCAAGAAGCCTCTTATACCTAGCGACCATGTCTATTCCAACGTAATGGGCTGCTCCGCCGACATGCCACTTAGCTGAGATATATGGTGGGGGAGTATCTATCGTATATATTTCTCCTGGCTTATTAGGGTCAAATCTATACAGCCCTTCTCTCTCCCAGATTTTAAGAAGCTCTTCCTCGAGCTTCGGAGACCATCTTTTCTCCTGTATCTTGGGTTTTGCCTTAAGGCTCATGAGCAGGGATTAGGGAAATATTTAGGGTGGTTTAAATGTTTTTGATTTCTCATTAAAGCTCATT
>JAFNIT010000025.1 GCA_017601345.1 Candidatus Brockarchaeota archaeon
AACTGGTAAAGTGGTAAACGACGCTGATATACTGATTGCTTCTATTTGCGCAAGCAATAATGAGAAACTTCTGACCCTAGATGAGGATTATGAGAAAATAAAAAGTGTTTATGAGAAGCTTGAGGTAAATGTACTGAAAGAAACCTAAGTCTACCTAGACCTTAACCCCCTATGATTATTAACGAGTCAACTGAAACAATGCGTATAACGCCCTTCTGAGGGTAATAAAGTATTTAAACTAATAAGGTTCTTTTACTCGATTTCACTCCTGTCCTAAAAATTGTACAGCATGCTCTCTAATCAAAACACTTTTTTCAAAAAGTCGAACAACACAATGTTTAATTAACGTCTATCCGTTGTTCTTATCATCATGGTTAAAAAGAGACTATGGATGGTTGGAGTAGCGCTTCTCATGATTACTCTAGTGCCAGCTGTAGCTGCGTTCCTTCTCTTTCCCTACTCGCCTACTAAACCCCCAAAGGCAAACGATGCCGGTTCAACACCACAAGGGGTTCAAGAGGTTGTGAGGGCTAATAATCAATTCGCCTTCAAGCTTTACTCTGAGCTTGTTAAGACTGAGACTGGTAATGTTTTCTACTCTCCTTACAGCATCTTCTCTGCTCTCGCGATGACATATGAAGGTGCGAGGGGAGAAACCGCGGAGGAGATGAAAAATGTATTCGGCTTCCCTGAGAGTGACATACTGAAGCCGAACTTCGCTGCAATATATAACTGTATTAATGAAGCCTCTAAGGATTACGAGTTAAGGACTGGGAATGCTCTTTGGGTTCAAAAAGACTATCCATTTCTAGAAGACTATCTGAAGACTGTTGAGGAATATTATGGTGGAAAGGCGGCAGTCTTAGACTTTATCAACGAGGCTGAAAAATCGCGAGAAACGATCAACACGTTCATAGGAGAGCAGACTAATCACAAGATTAAAGACCTTATTCCTCCTGGGGCTCTAGACGAGTTTACGAGGCTTGTTTTAACCAACGCGATATACTTTAAAGGAGATTGGAAAATAGCTTTCAACCAATCCCTAACTATGGAAGAGGATTTCTGGGTAGAGCCTAACAGAGCTGTAAAGGTTCAGATGATGCATATGCGTCCCAATGAAACAATAAGGTTCAACTACGCTGACACGGGAGATGCGCAGATCATAGAGTTACCTTACAGAGGCGAGAAGATCTCAATGATTATAGTATTACCAAAAGACTTTGAAGCTTTCGAATCATCACTAACATTGGAGAAGCTGGACGGGTATAGAGCTCAAATGAAAGAAGAAAAACTGGACGAAATATGCTTGCCCAAGTTTGAACTAGAGACCAAATACTTCATGCGGGATGCTTTAAGCAACCTGGGAATGCCTACTGCATTCAGCGGAGTTGCAGATTTCTCAGGAATGACTGGGAGGAGAGACCTGTTTATCAGCGAAGTTATCCATCAGGCATATGTCAAGGTTGACGAGAAGGGTACTGAGGCAGCAGCCGCAACTGCAGTAATAATGAGGCTAACCGCAGTGCCAGAAACTAAGGTCTTTAAAGCAGACCATCCCTTCTTCTTCATGATTCAGGAAAGGGAGACGGGAAGCATCCTGTTTATGGGAAGAATCATTAACCCTACAGGTTAAGAATTTAACTAACAATACGTTTTCCAACTACTCTCTTTTTCCTTTTAAGAAGATTAGGATTATTAAGGCTGCAAGAGCTGGCACGATTACTAATGCAATATATGATGGTGATTCTTCAAAAGATGGCATGGAGGTTGTTGCTGGAGTTGCAGTCACAGTGTAGTTTGATATGATACACCGGAATTGTGCAACACCGTTAGAGTTCTTTGTCCCCCATTCTGTCCCCAATTCCCAGCCAACCAGATAGTAATTGGATATGTTAAAAGGAGGTATTTCTCAACTACTTTCATGACTTCAGCTATATCGTAGCTTATAGAACCCTGTGAAATACTCCAACCGTCAGGTATGATAGCGATGTATGTAGAGTTATCTCTTCCAATGCTCCTCCAAACCTCCCAAGCCTTTCTGCATATATTCTCCCTGCCCACTCTGATCCCCGCGGGCCCTAGGTTATGACTAAAAACCCAGACCATGATTTCAACATAAGGTGTAGACAGGCCTGAACCCAGGCTAAATGCACGTCTATCATCTACCAACCAGGCGTCTGCAGCTATGTTAAAATTCATGTTTGGATCGAAGTCTCGAAGATCGATGGAAAAAGACACTGTTAAGAATACGCTGCCCGACGTTAAGTCAGATACTTTATACGGGAAGTTAAGTCCAAGACCATTGGCATACTGTCCATCCCATGGCTTTCTTCCAACATATATTTCTGGATATCCGTTGACATAAGTCTGAGGCTGAGCTCCCCACAGATTAGTTTCTATTACGAGCGTATTCATGCTTTTATCATACACTATGTCGATTCTGCCACCTTCAGCACTATTAATGTTCCAATTGCAAATATCTATGCGATAATCATAGTTGCCGTCGCTGTCAAAGTCTACCCATCCATAGGTTAGGCCCTCGCGTTTTTCAAAATCATAATATAGGTGTGTTGTTTCACTGGGTGATGAAGCTGATTTTGAAATAGGTGTCAAGTTTACGATCACGCAGAATATGAACATGATTGAAATCGTCTTTTCCATACCGCTTCTTCTTGTTTTTAAAATATAAAACTTCTGCTTCCAGGAGCAGGCTAACAATCTTTTTAACAATTATTCGCATCAAGACTAGGAGAAACAATAAGTTCTCGCTCAGCATCGGTATAAAACTTTTCAGACACTCAGTTTTAATTCTAAAAGCTTTTATTCAAAGTTTTTCATTTTCTACTATGAATGTTAAACGCCGGATGGCTATAGTAATCTTATTTCTAATCTCCGCCCTGGTACTGGTTCTAGTCCAAATATCTTCAACACTTAACAAGCAGGTTACCAAGGAGTTCCAAAAGATGGAGACATCTAAAATAAAAATCGTTAATGATGAGAACAAGATTCTGGAGCTTGAAGTAAGGATTGCAGATGAGCCTGACGAGCGTGCAGCAGGCTTCCAGAACATCAGCAGAAGCATTATGGAGAAAACAATCATCCTTTTCGTCTTCCCCAGTGAGATTAACGGGTTATTCCACATGCGTAACGTTGAGGCAAGCCTAGACATAGCATTCGTGAAGGCCAATGGAACAATAATAGAGATAATGCGGATGGACCCGGATTCAAGTAGGCTTTACGGCCCGAATGAGAGCTTCAAGTATGCTATCGAAGTCCCGTTAGGATTCTTCAAAAGTAAAAAATAACCACAGGGAAGTCGAGACTGATGGTTGAGTTGATCCTAGAAAATTAAAGCAATTAAAAAGTTTCGCTACGATTTCATACTCGATGCTTTAGGATTGTACAGGGCGTACGCTCAGCTCGCTGGAAACAACGAGTAAAGTCTTCGACAAACAACGCGATTGAGTTCTATATTAAGATGAGGGCTGTATTTGCCTTTACGCACTGGCGTCGGAGCCGAGGCAGGCTAGGGTGGATGGTAATGTTAGACCTACGCCTGAGCAACCGTAATGATATTTGTCAGCTTGGACAATGGCTCTTACAGGGAAAAAAAGAATAAGTATTCAGAGTTTAGTCAGAGATTAATTATGAAGCCGTTTAGGTTTAACCTGCCGACGAAAATCGTCTTTGGGAGAGGGAGTTTAAGCAGGTTGGGTGACGAGGCAGTTAGGCTTGGAGACAGGTGTCTACTGGTTACTGGTAGAAGTTTTGCTAGGAGAAGCGGGTACTTAAACATTCTAACTGAAATCCTTGAAGAATCTGGTTTGAAAGTGACGGTCTTTGACAAGGTTGAGCCCAATCCTTCCGTAGAGACTGTTTACAAAGGTGCTGAAGAAGGCTCGAAAAACGGTTGCGATCTTGTCGTAGCACTGGGTGGCGGGAGTGCGATGGATGCTGCTAAGGGTATCGCATTCCTCTTAAAGAGTAAAGCTAGGCTTGAGGAGAGTTTTGCTCCGAACGAGGTTGGTGAAGCACTTCCCTTAGTGGCTATTCCAACGACATGCGGTACTGGGAGCGAGGTCACTAAGTATGCTGTGTTAACGAATATTCGGAAAAAGAGGAAGGAGGTTCTGCTTGGAGAACCGCTTATGCCCAGAGTTGCTATAGTCGACGCGAATCTTCTCAACAGTCTTCCGGGGGAGCTCGTTGCCTACACCGGTTTCGACGCGTTATCACACGCCTTAGAGGCATATGTCTCTAGGGACTCCACACCCCTGTCAGATTTCTTCGCTCTGGAGGCTATGCGAATAATACTTGGAAACATTGTCGAAGCGGTTGAAGGAATGGCTGAAGCTAGGGAAAACATGCTTTACGCCAGCATGCTCGCAGGCATAGCGATAAATTGCGCAGGAACGGAGATAGTTCATGCCATGGGCTATTATCTTACTAACTATCACGATGTACATCACGGGCTTGCTAACGGAGTATTGCTTCCCCACGTTTTAAGATTGGAACTTCAGAAGGGTTTTAGAAAGCTTGATGATGCTGCATCTACACTAGGCTTTGAAAACGGTACAGGGCTTGTTAAGAAAATTGAGGAGATAGCGGACAAGACGGGGATTCCAAGAAGCATTAGGGAGCTGGGAGTGGAGGAGTCTGAGTTGGACGCTATGGTTGCAGACGTTTTATCTTATGAAAGGAATCTGAATAGGCATCCTTTTCCTCCAACACCTGAAGACATAAAGAAGCTTTTCATCGTAGCGTTTTCTAGAAGAGATTCCTCGACGTAGTTTTTTCATAATCTTGTTTTTTGAATTAGCTTTTAGATGCTACGAGATAACCTGCGAAAAGTATTATCAGCCCGCCTATAATAGTTGGAATAGTAGGTCTTTGCATTAGGAAAAGGTGTCCGAAGACGACTGCACCGACAGGCTCTAAGTAGGTGAATATAATCGCTTTCTGAGCCTTAACGATGCTAAACCCCTTTAGGTAGAGGGTGACGGCGAATGCAGTGTTGAAAAATCCGAGTAAGACTATAAGTATCCATGATTCTAAATCTTCAGGTAGACTTATGCCCGTGAGGAGAAGCGGTGAAAGGAATAATGCGCACGCGAGGTATGAGTAGAACGCTACGACGGCACCAGAGTAGTTGGCTACTATAGCTTTAGATATTATTATGAAACCGGCGTATGAGAGGCCTGCGAGCAGCCCGAAGGCGACATCACGCATATTTAAGCTTCCTAAGCCCTGCTTGTAGGAAATAGCAATCATTCCTATCATGCATAGTAATAATGAAATTATAGTTATTCTCTCTATTTTCTCTTTCAAGGAAAAACGGTGAGAAGAATGCTACGAAAACTGGAGCGATGTAGTTCAATAGAACTGCGCTAGCGATGGTGATCAACTTCATATACTGGAACAATATGATCTAGCCTAGGCTTAAGCATATTCCTAATGCGATAATGCTTTTCCAAGCCTTAGTCACCTCAAAAACCTCCCGTCTTTTAATCAGGATAAGAAAAGGGAAAAGGACGAGAGTTGCGAACAGAACCCTCAGAAAAGCAATCGTAAAAGCATCTAGCGGAACCCTGTTTACGATGACTCCATTAGAATCCCAGATTAACGATGCGATCGAAACATATAAGTATCCTCTCAATTCCGACTTTCTGTTGGGCAATGCTTTTATCTCTTTAAAAACGGTTTTAAAGTTTTTAGAAAAATCCTAGTCGAATCTTGAAAAAAGTTATTGAACTATCCGAGCAGTTCTCTAAGGAGCGTATTCAACTCCTCCCTGTCTCTAAGAGACTTGAACATTAACCTCCCGTTCATGAAAAGTGTAAATTCCCTATCCTTGAAGCTTGCTTTCACAGCAACTCCTCGAATCTCTGTGATAATCTTGCTCCTGTCAAGAGCTTTCTTTATAGCCTCTTCTCTCCTCTCATGTTTCAGAATCACCACGTAATCCTTTGTCTTAGCAGCCCCACAGGCTTCTTCTATCCTGCTCACGTAATCTTCAATCATTTTACCTCCCCCGGTATGAGCCTCTGGGAAATGATCCTTGCCAACTCCTCCTCTTCTAACGCTTGTTTCTCTTCGAAGGTTTCTTTTTCAGGCATCCAATCTGGCTTAGACCCTTTCTTTTTAAAGAATTCTCTTATCGCCCTCCTCAAAGCTCCGACTGCCAATACTCCGCAATGAAACTTGACCGATGGCAATCCTCCAACCTCGTCTGCGACATCTTTCCAACTTATTCTCCAAGCCTCCTCTAGAGTCTTGTTCTTCACCATTTCCGTGAGCATGCTTGCCGTAGCAATATTGGCGGCGCAACCGTAGCTTTCAAAACTCGCTTTAACTATAACCATGTTCTCATCAATCTTGAGGTAGAAGGATATCATGTCTCCACATGCTGGACTACCGGCGCTGGCTGAGACAGTAGCATCCTCCATCCTACCCAGATTCTTAGGGTTTCTGAATAGTTCGAGAATCTTCGGACTATAGGGTAGTGGCGACCTAGACATTTTTCACATCCTCCTCGTAGGGCTTATCGACCTTATTCTTTCAACAGCCGGCTTAAAAGATTCTATAACATACTTCATATCATCCACGCCATGATACCTTGAAACCTTCATAAGGATGCTTCCATGGGCTGCTTCATATTCTCTTCCTATTGCGATTAGCACGTGGCTGGGCTGGAGTATTCTTCTAGTACATGCGCTCCCGCTTGAAACATAGACTCCCCGGAAGCTTAGCTCTATAGTCAGAGATTCTCCCTCGCAATGTAGGAAGCTTATGTTAACGTTGTCGGGTGCTCTTTTCTCACCTCTAGGCCCATTTAGAATGGTTTCCTCAATACTCAGAAGCCCGTTTATCAACATATCCCTAAGCTTTTTCATATGACTGACGTTCTCCTCGAATTTTTCAAAAGCCAATTGAGAGGCTTTCTTGAAGCCGACTATTAATGGAGTGTTTTCAACACCCGGCCACAGGCTCTGGGTACCTATCGGCCCTTCGATAATTCTTTCAACCTTTATTCCTTCTTTCACGTAGAGAGCTGCAACTCCTCTGGGGCCCATTATCTTATAGCTGCTTAAAGTAAGTAGGTCGACATCCAGCTTCCTAACGTTAAAAGGTATTCTGCCGTAAGCATCTGAAGCATCCATGTGAATAATCACGTCAGGATTTTTATCCCTTGCAATTTCCACAATCTCCTTAAAGGGCTGTATTGTACCGATCTCATTGTTAACAATACTAGTGCTCACCAACACGGTATTCTTATCAACAGCCTTTGAAAAATAGTCCAGATTGACAAAACCCTCTGAATCGACGGGGACCTTTATTGCTTCAAATCCCTTTTTCTCAAGCATTTCAACTGGTAAAAGAATGGTTAAAGGATCTACGGTTGAAACAATAATCTTCCCCTTCTTATTTATTACGGAGCCTAGTATGGCTAAGCTATTGGCTTCAACCTCACCGCTCGTGAAGCATAGCTCGTTGGGCGAGGAGGCTCCTATAAGCCTCGCGATAAAGCTGGCAGATTCCATAATGGCTTCGTAAGCCTCCCATCCCTGTTTATGGGTGAGCGTGGGGTTACCGTACGCTTTGGAATGGAAATATGGCAACATTTCTTCAAGAACCTCGCTTGGAACAGGGGCGGAGTTTTCCAAATCCAAGTATACTTCTCGTTCCGCCTCTCCATGATACTTTAGAAGCTCTTTGACGTTTTGCATATGGCTCAATCTGAATAAGTCTATAGCCGGGTTATATAAACATCATTCGAATCCAGGCATGCCGAGACATCAATCTAAATAATCGACTTTTAACCTGTTTTCCAGCATCTCAAGAGACCGTGAAGAGTATAGCGGCTCAGAAGACCTCAATAATCCTAAGCATACCTATGAACCTCGTATGGTCTTGAGTAGCATAGGATACACCATAAAACTACATTATCCCCATTTTATCAAGCACGTGGATACCGAGCGTCACGTAGAATATTACGGTTAGGGGTATGTGGAGAGTTTTCCAGTGCTCCCTAATTATTCTAGGCCTGCTCATGTATTTTACTTAAGATTCCGCCTACTACTATTACTATCACAGCCATGATTCCAAGAGTAAAGAAGCTGAAGACATGTCCTGGTCTGGCAAAAACACCCTGTTAGCTGAGTGGATGCCTACCAGTATGAGCGAAAGAATGCCTGGAATGCAGTGAAAAGCCAACCATAGTTTAATTTTCACAGGGGAATCCTCTTTTCAAAGCAGAATACGCTGCCGAAACCGCTAGAAGAATGCTTCCCGCCCATCCGAACCAGTGCGCCACATCCACATGGAAGAGCCTCCAGGAACCACGGTGGCGAACCGGTCCAGTTTCCACTAAGAGTGAAACAAAAAATATTGTAACGAGTACGGTGAAGATGAGGATTAACGCTTTAACCACTTTTTCCAAATCCCCCACTCCCTATATTAGGGTCTTTTAAGCCTTCTACGAAATAGCTTTCTCCATAATCCAATAGTGACGTATACCAGTTATTCCAGGTACTTGCGTATAGAAGAACAGATGGTTTGTCCAAGGTATTACAGCATAACTCTGACCATCTTCCCTCATGCTGTCGAGACAGTTGAATAGTAAAACTGAACTTATTCCCTTGAATCTCATATGGGGAGAGACTCCGATGGGGCAGAATAAATGAGGTTCAAGTGCACTATAAACTGAGAAACCGACGATCTTACCATCGTCTTCAGTTATCCATGGTTTAGGCTTATCATGCTTAAAAGCTGCATATGCTTCCCATGCCCAGAAAATTGAAAATTGCGACTTAACCCATTCTAAAACCATTCTCCTATCATTATCCTCTGCCCTCCTAACTATAACTGGACTCGTATCGATCTTCTTGATTCTCTTAGGAATGTGGAACTCAGTAAGACCTACTTCGCCTGTTTTTCTAAAACCTCTTCCCTGCATGAAATCTATTGCATCCTCGTATTTTAAGTCAACCCCGCTGGATAAAGTCCAAATGGGATAGTCGGCAATCCGAATTACCTTAGCCCCGTCCTCTTTCACCCTGTCTTCAAATTCATTGAAAAGCATTGTGGCAATCCCCCTCTTCCTGAAACCCTCTCTCACTGCAAATAGTTTTATCCAAGCCAGCTCCTTTTGAACTTCAACCATCTCAGCAGGCTCTCTAAGCCTCCTCGCTCCTAAGATAAAACCTACCGTACTATCGTTTTCCAGGACGAGCAAGTTATATCCGTCATTGTAATTCGGATCCTCAAAGGTTATCCTTCTTAAACTCTTGACAGTAATAAAATCCTCATGGAGACAGAGGCTTGCTAGGCTTCTTACTTCGTCGAAAAATCTTCGTTAAAGGCGACTATCTTCATCCCTGTAGATGTGATGGAGAACCTATAAAGTTTTTATGTCTTAAAATGATCACGACTCAACATGAATTCGAAAGAGAAAAATGTAAAAATAGTTCCTGAGCCAAAGAGGCTGGAATTCTCTGGAAAATGGTTTGAGTTCGACGGGTTGGACCTTCCAGAGTTTCTGGGCAGAGAATTCAAAATTCCCCAGGGTTCTTGGAAGATAATTAGGTTAAGGGCTGATGGAAATGGTGTGGAAGTAAATGGGGAGAGTAGAGAAATAGCTATTTGGGGCGATGAAAAAATCTGCTATGCAACAATTATTCAGCTTCTCAAGCAGAGGCCTGGCTACATTCCCGAAATCCGCGTTGAAGAGGAGCTTAAGTTCTCATTCAGAGGCTATCACCTCGATATTGCACGGGGAGGAGTTCCTACCGTTGAAACTTTTAAGAGGATTTTAAGACTACTCTTCCTTTTGAAATATAATTATTTTGCAATATATTTTGAAGACCTATTCCCATGGGAGAAGCATACAAATATCGGTACGCACAGGGGTAAACTTTCTAAACAAGAGTATTTTGAAATTGTTAATTATGGGAGAGAACTCGGGATAGAGGTCTTTCCATCGCTAGAACTAGCAGGCCACATGGAGCATATACTTTCGCTGCCTGAATACTGGGTTTTCAGCGAGTGGCATGATACTAGAGAAGGATGTTTAGATGTTAGCAATGAGGAAGCTAGGAAATTGGCATATGACCTGTTGAATGAGGCAATAGATATTTCGCCTTCAAGATACATACACATAGGTGGAGACGAGACGTGGGCAATGGGTAGGGGCAAAAGCTTAGATAAAACCAATTGCTTCGAAGGGCCTAGGTTTTATGAGGAACATCACAGGGCAATGGTCTCCATGGTTAAGGAGAAGGGGAAGACACCGATAATGTGGGGGGACATGCTAACGGGAATGTATTTAAGGGAAGAGGAAAAGGCTAAATGGGCGAAGGTTGTCGAAAGCCCCATATGGAAGGACGTTATTATCGCAAATTGGGATTATAGTGCTGGCAATGAGAGATATTTCAGGAATAAGATAAACATGTTCGAAGAGAAGAAGATGCAGCAAATAGTGTGCCCTGGCTTTTCAAACTGGAACAGGTACTATCCCAATTTTAAAACTGCTATCGAAAACATGAAAGGTTTTCTTACAGCTGCCAGAGATGAAGGTCTTAGGGGATTCATGGTGACGGCATGGGGGGACGATGGTGAAGAATGCTTATTTTCTTTCCTCGATCCTCTCATTTTTGCTTGTATGGAGTATGCTGAGGGAAGTGGTGAGTGGGAGGAGAAGTGGAGCATAATGATGGGTGAGCCGATTGAAGTATTGGAGGCCAGGAAGGCGTTTGGCCAGCCTGAGGTTTCAGATATGTTGAAACACATACTTTTTGCAGACTTCTGGTATTACAGAATGTCAGATGATGAAAAAGAATCCTTAAAGGAATCCTGGAAAAATCTTCTAGAAAGATTTAGGAGAGTACCCCTTCCAGAGGATCTTGAATTCATAAGAAGTTGTATTGAAGTATGTTTAAAAAGGCTGGATAATGCTGTTAAGCCATCAGACTTCATCTCTCTAGCTAATAAGTATTGTAAGCTCTGGTTGTCGGAAAGAAAACCAAATGGTTTAGAGAAGATAGTTGAGAGATTCTGGGGTGCGGCTGGCCGTATAGATGCAGGAATAATGTAAAGAAAGTTTTTCTATAAGGTATTATAGACATTGGCCATGAATATATTGGATGTGATAAACGCTGTCAAATGCCTTAAGAGAACCGGTTGGATGCAGCTTGGCGTGACTGATGCTGAGACCGTGGCTGGACATTCTTTCGAGGCTGCCATATTAGCTATAGAGCTAGCCCCGATTGTGGGCACAAATCCAGAGAAGGCTGCTACACTGGCTCTCGTTCACGATCTCCCTGAGGCAGTGATGGGCGATATTCCGAAATGGACGTCTTCAAGAATAACTAGGAACGATACTGAAGCTGCAATGGAAATAGAGTCGAATAGTATTGTGAACCTTATATTGGAGTTTTTGAAAGGCGAAACCAAAGAAGCTAAAATAGTGAAATTATGCGACCTCTTGTCTACAAACATTCAAGCTAAGAGATACATGAGGATAGGATATAAAGTCACCAGGATAGAGGAGGAAACCAAGAAGCAAATATTTAGTATACTCGAAGACGCTGAACTTAAACCTCTCAGGAAGAAGGTAGAATCCTTAATGGGCTTTGACTCCTCATAACGATTTGCGTCATCTTAAAAATAATGAGAACCATTTCTTCGAGAAATGCTTCTCTCCACTCTAAACTTAAAATCGTTGAGACCATAGTACTGTAGCTAAACTTCCGGAGAACTAGAAAAAGAGTAGTAGCTAAGTTCTAGTAAGAGGGAGGCGGTGGAAGCACTGCTTTCGAAGGCTTCCAGACCAGACCCAATATGCCTCCAATTATGCCGAGTATGGAGCCTATGTAGAAACCTCCTCCAAGGAAGACTGCGATTATCGAGAAGATTATAACAATTATCGAGCCTCTTTTTACTCTGCTTTTATTCGTTGAGTTCATTATAACAGCACCTATGAACATTAGAATTCCGATTACAATCGGGCATATTCCAAATACTGCCAAACTTATTATAATCTCTTCAAATACAAGCCCAACTAAATATGCACTGATTGATCCGATGATTGGTATTTCGCCTATCACCTCTTCCATTATCAAAGCAGAAACTGAAATTAAAGTAATAAATGCTACAATTACCAATCCGCTTATGATAACCAGAGTGGCTCCAATCATAGACAGTAAAAGAGGAAAAATAGGTTTTTCTACCATTTTCACCCATGTAATAGTGATTTTTATCTTATAAATTTTTTGTCATTTTTGGCAGATTTTTAAAAAATTTAAGACACATTCTCACATTTATCATATAGTCTTTGGATATAGATTTAACCAAGTATCCGACAGTTAAGGAAGCTAAGTTCTATGAGAAGATTGGAGAAAACGAGACAATATGCTTAACTTGCGAACGTCGATGCTGTATTAAAGAAGGCTCTAAAGGATTCTGCGGCACTAGGGTGAATATTGAAGGAAAACTATACACGATTGTATACGGAGACATCTCTTCTATCTCAGCAAACCCTATCGAGAAGAAACCCTTCTTCCATTTCCATCCTGGTACTCTAGCACTTACTGTTGGAACATGGAGTTGCAACTTCGCCTGCCCTTGGTGTCAAAATTATGATATTTCTAAAGTCAAACCAGACCCTAGGAAGGCTAATTACATTAGCCCTGAAGAATTTTTGAGTATTGCCTGGAGTAATGGTTGCAGTGGTACCTCCATATCTTTTAATGAACCCACCCTCTTGCTTGAGTACAGCTTAGACCTTTTTCCAATGGCTAAGAGCCAGGGTCTTTACAATACTTATGTTTCAAACGGGTATATGACTATTAAAGCGTTGGAGGCTCTTGCTAAAGCAGGCCTAGATGCTATAAAATTCGATGTTAAGGGTGATGAAGAAGCTTACGAAAAATATTGCGGAGGGGTTAAGGCTGAAATAGTCTGGAGGAATGCTCGTAAGGCTAGGGAACAGGGTCTCCATGTAGAGATCGTTAATCTCGTGATCCCTGGAGTCAACGATGATGACGAATGTCTAAAGCAGTTAATAGAAAGGCATCTAAAGGAACTCGGCCCAGACGTGCCAATTCATTTCACACGTTATCATCCAGAGTACAGGTTTAACGCACCTTCTACACCTGTTAAAACACTAGAAAAAGCTAGGGAGCTCGCTTGGTCTATGGGAGTATTATTTCCCTATATTGGCAATGTCCCTGGACATAGGTATGAGAATACTTGGTGTCCCCATTGCGGGGAGCTGTTGATAAAACGCTTCGGATTCATGATCGTAAGCAATAGAATAACCAATAGTAATACGTGTCCAAAATGCGGTTTTAAAATACCGGTAATACTTTGACCAGGATTGTACTCTATATATAAATATAACCCTTAGGTAAAAATATGTGTTTCCATGAAACTGCATTATTCAAAATTCTGGAAGTAGGCTCCCAGACCATTAAGATCAAGAAATTAAGGAGTTAGTGTTCAATAAATGTCGGTTAGAAACGGATTTGTCCTCTTCTCCTTACCAATGCTTGAAAAAGGTCCGTGACCCGGATAAACCAGGGTCTCGTCAGGAAGCGTCATTAGCTTATTTCTTATCGATCCTATTATTTCCTCAAAGGATCCTCCTGGAAGATCAGTTCTCCCAATGGACCCTGCGAAAAGCGTATCTCCAGTAAAGACGACTCCCTTTCCTAACAGGCATATGCTCCCCCTCGTATGACCAGGTGTGTGAATAACCTTAAGGCATGTTTTCCCGATTTCAATCAAATCCCCGTCCGTTACGGTCTTGTCAGGCCTATGCGGTTTTACTTTTAAACCCAATAGGGAAGCTCCAGCATTGAGCATGGGTGCATCGTCTTCATGTATGATAACCAATGCTCCGAGTTTTTCTCTAAAGTATTCGTTGCCCGCAGTATGGTCAGGATGCCAGTGAGTATTCAAAACATATTTAACTTTTAAATTCTTTTTCCCTATTTCTCTAATGACCGTTATTGCTTCAGCTTCATTAAAGCCGGCATCAATTAGCGTAGCGTTTAGGGTTTCCTGACAAGCAACAAGGTAGCAGTTTGTTTCCAAGAGACCTGTAATGAACCTTTTAATAATCAATTCCTGCGAAGTATTGCCTTCACCCTGTTTTTAAGTATACTATCTCTGAGCGAACTAATTTTTATTCAAGTATTATCGTCTTACCACGTGAAAAGGAAAATAAGTGTAGTTAGGCCTTTTTAGATAATGCCTTATAAAAAGGTGTTCAGTTAATTCATTCCACTGGAGGATAAGCATCCTCTTCCTAACATCTTAGGATTAGTAACGCTTGTTTCATAAGTCTTATTCCAACAGAAGCCTAAAATACGAATTTATCTCGAATCATCCTATGCTTAATGAGAAGTATCGATGGGATGAAATAATAGAGGAAGCATTAAAAAATTCCTTGAGGCTCAGTATTCCATCGATAAGGATTGAAGACGCTTATGTCATATATTCAGTAGCATATTTGACTGCCCTAAAGTTCAGGAGACTAGTAGCTGTTGATGCTGGTGCTGGAGTAGGCTTTTCAACAGTATGGATGGCTAAAGCTCTCTATGAGTCTGGAGTAGAGAGCAAAATTTACGCTATTGAGAAAGAAGCCCTAAGATTCATAAGACTCGAAGATCTTGTTAACAAGTATTGCTTAAACAATCTGATTATCCCTATCAATGATGATGCGTTAGAATACATTGGGAAAATCGAAGAGGAGTTGAATCTAGTTTTCATAGACATCGATAAAGAACACTATTTTGACTTCTTTAGTAAAGTTAAGGATAAAGTAATCAATGGAGGAGTAATTCTAGCACACAATGTTAAACATCATCATGGAACTGTTAATGCATTCTTAAATGAGGCTTCAAAGAAGAATTGGAAGACGATAATAGTGCCCACAGAAGAAGGTGTTTCTATAAGCACTAAGACC
>JAFNIT010000006.1 GCA_017601345.1 Candidatus Brockarchaeota archaeon
GGGCATGGGGAGCAGTCCCACGGTAACAAGCATCCCTTCAAGCCTAATAGTTTTAGATGCGAGTAAGAGTATGGAGAGTGTTTTCGATAATGCTGCAACCTCTGCCTTCATCAACCTATTGTCTGCAGAAGGGGTTGGAGGCAAAACTGCCTCCATAAGCTTCTCTACAGACTACTACTCTGTAGATTGGCAGGGATCAATGCTTGAGAAAGAAATAGCATTATCGCTATACTTTGGAAATATGACGATACTCCCACTCGGCAGGATAATGGAGCTAGTTTCCGAGAGCGAGAACAGGGTTATAATCAACATAATAACGGATTGCGGATGGCAGAACATAGAGGAGGTACTTCCCTTCTTGGAGCAAATAGTTAAGAGAGGCCACGTGGCCAAAATATTCTACCTGCATGGAGGCGATTACCCTGAGAACCTTAAGAAAGTAAGCAGAGTTAGCGGTATAAGGATAATTCCAGTTAAAGATCCTGAGAAGGATTTACAATACCTGGTTGCCAGAGAAACCGGTGGAGACTATGGTCCAATGCTGGTATTTAAAAACCAACCCATTACTACTTAAACAGCTGTTCGTATTTCTAGACACTTAGTTCTAAGCAATATTGTTAAAAATATCCGTTGCTTTCTTAATGAACAGCAATGGAGGCTTTAAGCAAGAAGCTGGTGCTCGCATTAGGAATAGTCGCAGTCATAACCATAGGTGTAAACCTAACTATATTCCTCGCTATATTACCATGGTCTATCTCGGCTTCTACTTCGGCTGTTCCACAATCTTCTCTAGAGTCTCCAGAATTAGGGCTAAAGAGAAACTTTTCTCCGTACCTCGGGAGTATTCAGGTTGAGCAGGGGGGTAAAACAATAAGCGTAACAGGCATTGGTATTGCCAAAGCAAAGCCTGAGAGGGCGCTGATAAGTCTGAGTGTGATTACACAGGCAGATAGTGCGGAGGAAGCGATTTCTGAGAATGCTGCTAAGATGGATCTCGTTACTAAGGCTCTCAAAACCATGGGAATAGCCGAGGAACAGATAGAAACCTTTGCATACAGCTTAACCCCTCTCTTAGATTATTCTGATCGCAATTCGCCAAAGATTACTGGCTATACCTGCTCCAATACCATTAGGATTACTACTATGAATCTGAACAAGATAGGGGATATAATTGATAACGCGGTGTCTGCTGGCGCAAACCACGTTTCTTCTCTCCAGTTCACGGTATCGGAGGAGAGATTGCGTCAACTAGGGCTAGAGGCATTGAGGAACGCTGTGAAGGATGCTGAGTCAAAAGCTAAAGCCATAGCCAGTGCTACGGGAGTAACCTTAACAAACCTGTTTTCAATAAGCGTCTTAAGCTATTCTCCGAATGTAGCAAACTACTCCTTTGAATCACCCATTCCCGCTCCAACACCAATTGCTGGAGTATTATTGACGCCAATACTCCCACCGGGGGAGGTTAGCATAACAGTAAGCATTTCTGCAGTATACGAGTTCAGATAAATGTTTAATACTTTAGTTTTTTATAATTCTACTGATGTGATTTCCCGATTGGATGGTGAGGAGGATCTTGAGTATAAACTACGCGGCAAAACTCTTCAAGTCTATCTTCACCTGATAAGGTCTGGCGTGAATGAGAGCTACGGGGTTAGGGAGATTCAAAGAGCGCTGGGCTTCAAGAGTCCCAGCATAGCCTCTTACCATTTAGAAAAGTTGAGAGAGCTTGGCCTCCTTTCAAAAGACGAGAAGGGAGACTATCGCGTTATTAAAGAGGTTAACGTTGGATTGTTAAAGCTTTACATCAAAATAGGAGGACTACGACTACCAAGACTCCTCCTCTATGCCTGTTTTATAACAAGCATGGTTTCAACGTATTTGCTGGTTTATCCTCAAACTCTGAGCCTGCACAATCTTTTCGCACTATTGGTCGGCTTCTCATCGCTAGCAATACTATGGTTCGAAACATTCCTAGTTCTAAGGGAAACAAAGTTAAAGCTTATTAAAAAGCAAAACAATGTAAAAAGCATAAAAAGTACCTCCTCTTAGAAAAATATACATGGTTATAATTGACAATCAATGATGAGCAGAACCATTTATTTCAAAAGTCCTACAGCAAACCCTATTAATATTCCTATTGCGAACAATTGCGACGATTCTATGAATGCTTTAATCCATTCGATTGCTGGCAGTATTGCCCTTAAGAATTCTTCGATCTGGCTTCTAGATACAACAGTAATTCCCAGGAATGCTAAGAGTAAGATTATTAATCCGATTACTGCAGCAACCTTAAGTGCCTTTGCCATAAGGTATCCTACTCCGATTCCTATTATTAGCCCTATTATTGTAACTGGTTCAATCATAGCATTTCAACTCTTGATAAATTATATAAATTTACTGTATTAAAGCACAGGATCCGGTGAATCTTATGAAACACATAAATAATGTTTTGCACAGGTATGGATTATGTGCAGGCTTCTGGGTGCAATGTTTGTTGAAAGTAATACTGTTGAAAACCATCTGCTGGATGCTGAATGCTCTATTTTTAAACAAGCGGTTAAAGGTAAGCAGTCGGATGGCTGGGGTATAGGTTTCTACGTGGGGCGAGTCCCCATTGTGTTTAAGTCTGAAAAAGCCGTATACGAGGAAGAGGAAAGGTTTAAGGAGGTTGTTAAATCCACTAAAGGAAGGATAATAATCGTACATGTGAGGAAAGCAAGCAACCCTAGAGGACTGCCGCGTGAAAGATTAATATCGCCTGAGAGCTCTCAGCCTTTTTACCATTCAAACTATCTTCTAGCACATAATGGTTCAATCAACATACCTGACGAAGTGATTAAGAGATTGGGTTACTATAGGGAGCTGGTGAAGAGCAACAACGATAGTGAAGTATACTTCTACCTTTTGCTAAGTTTAATCGAGAAGGAGAATGATGTTATCACGGCTTTCAAGAACGTTGAAAAAACTTTGATGGAAATATTCATAGAGGAGAAGCCTAGTAAGTTCGAAACCCCATTCACTAGTCTAAATACAATATTCTCAGACGGTGAGAAGCTTTACGCGTTTTCAAGATACTTAACTAACCCTGGGAAATCCATATGCTATGGGGATTCTCCAGTATTCGAAATGTGTTTCAAATTCGATGAAAAACACCTTGTAGTGGCTTCAGAGAAGACTGAGAGAGGAGTCTGGCACCCATTGAAAAACAATAATTTGCTTATATGCTGGGTAGAAGAAGATAGGATAGAACACGAGATAGTGGACTTTAACGAGTAACCAATCTTTTAAATTCTCCATGCGAGAAAAACATTTTCTATTTGATTGTTGATAATGTTACCTCATACCATATTGTTTGATACTCCGGTCCTATCTTAAAAACCTTATACTCGCCCTCATTAACTACTTTTACCTGACTAGTTCTCTTACCCCTATTGTCTAACGCCCATACTTCGAGATTCATCCCTGTCCTTATTCTTACAGTTCCGAGTATTCCCTCAGTGATGGTTGGCGAATAGCCCCAGTCTGACCCGCAGGTAACTGGTCCGTTGTAGATATGGACACCGGTAAGAGAGTTCCGGAACCATGTTAAGAGACTGTTGCCTCCTTCATACGTACGTAAACGCATCCCCGTATTCGTAGTATACCCTGCGGCAATTAAGAGCATTCTTTTTGAAGCGGATATATCCTCGTCATCAAGGGTTGAAAGCGTTATTACACACCAACCATCTAGAAGAGTTTCTCCCACTTCTATAATAACACTGCCACATTTTAATGTTCTTCCTCCACCAAAACCAATTATTGCAATACTTCTCGAAGTATTTACAAGTATTAATCCTCTTTCTGAATCAGAAACGTTCCATATTATTTCTCCAGTGTCAGAACTATAAGTGTTTTGAGGCTGTTCAAAACTGATATCGTTGTTAAAAGTGTTTTCAATCGCAATCGCTGTCCTGTGAAGCAAAGATAGTAATGGGTTTAGTCCTGCAGTCCCCCCGTCGGGAAGCATCCAAGCATAGGCCTTTCCACCCGCTATGAGCATAATCTCATCCTTACTATCCATCTTGATAGTTACAAGCTTTTCTGCAGGTTTTACATCCCCCCTTACGAAAATAAGATGTGCAGGTATTATAGTTGCCATCTTAACCGGGTGCTGATCTATGTTGAAGAATCCTCTAATCTTTCTAGAATCCCAATTGCCCCTTGCCCCATAGTCGAAAAGGAATATCCCGTCCCAGTCTTGGAGTGCTGCATATGCTGCTAGGGTTAAGACTGTTTCAGCATCATACATGTTTGGCGAAGGATGATTATACTCAGTAACGAAATGAGGCTTTCCATAGACTCTTTTGACAGCCAAGCCCGTAATAGTACTCTGCTGTGGATTATTAACCATGGGTTCATTAACAACATACCAATTCGCAGGATCCCATGGGGTTCCTGGAAACCAGGGGTGCATCCAATATGCGTGTGTATCCACTATGTCAAGCTTAGCCATTATGTTAGGCGTACTACAGCCAACTGTAGTGCCTATTACGAGAGCTTTAACACCGAGCTCCTCCTTTATGAAACGATACATTTCCGTGAAGAAACTCTCCTCCAAGAAATATAGGAATTCGATCCAGTCGTTCTTAGCAGCCGAGCTTCTCTTATTATACTCGGAAACGGGAAGTATTTGAACAGTCTTATTACTCAGGCTTTCACCATCCATTAAGCCATATCCGTTAAAAAGCTTCATTGAAAAACAGGAAAACTGGTAGGTAGCAATATTTGCTCCAAGCCCTGAGATATCTAGCCTAGCATTATCTTCGGATTGAGATGCAAGAAGAGCAATCTCATAATCTACCCAGTCTCTGGTAAGCGTTATATCAACTCTTTGGGAAAGCCCCCTCCATGGTTCATGAGCCTGAACAAGGCCTATGCTAACTCTAACATTCCTATCCGCCTTAGCGCTGAAACGTACTAAGTATGTTTCGCCTTCGACTATTCTTAACCCGGGTTGGTTAAACTGTACATGCCAGTTCTCCAAGCCCTTTCTCTTCACAGCGATCTCAAGAAATGCCCTCCCCCCTGCTTCCCTAGCTATCCTATAAGATGCTTCCGCGCCGTCGTGAACTTCTACAACCCATGAATCCAAACCCTTCTCAAAACAACTGTTTTTCAAAAGCTCGGCACTTTGACTAGGGCTTACTGGTGCTGCCCACGCCTTCCTAAGATTCTCATCGGAGCCGTATTTAGAGATAAGATAATTATTCCACTTCTCCTTAAGCGCATCCTTAAATATTTGCGGAAGCCTATCTATTGCACCGTCCAGCCAAGAGTGTATTAAACCCTGCTCATTAACTATTTCAACAAAGGCCACAGCCGGGTCTTCGCCGTAGGTCATCCCCGTATAGGGATTTAAATGAGTCAGGAGTTGTGTCGCATACTCCTTCTCTAAAAATTCAACCTCATCCATGAAAAATCCTAGGATCTGCTGTTCCTTCCAGTCCACGAGCCCGATCTCTGAAGGTAAACCGTCTGCAACCGTAAACCTTCTAGAGACTAAAAGATTCAGGTCCATGTATATCCCGTTTTCCTTAAGGCAGTGTATGAAGTAGTCCAGCCTGTCGAGAGCATTATCATTAAGCTTTCTAGTACCGCCTGTGGACTTATCGAAAATGTTGAAGCCTTCCCAACTAGCATCCATATGGTGGAACCGGACGGCATTCACTCCAAACTTAGCAAGCCGAGCAGCTACTCTCTCCGCCTCATCTTTTTCTGGAAAGGCTGCCCCACCACAGATATTAACTCCCAAAAACTTTATTCTCTCTCCTCCAGCATAAAGATGCCCGTCTTCACCTACATAGACATGTCCAAGACTGCCAGCTGGTTTCCCATTATTCATGCTGACGATTGTTTCTTCACCATCATCCCAAGGAAGGTAGAAGGGAAATGTTTTTCCACTAAGATTCTCGTTCTCCAATAACACTTTAAAGAATACGAATACTAAAAGTAGGATAATAGCCAGCAAAAGCGTTGAAAACAAGATGATTCTCTTCCTCATCTTGCTATTCTGCATTTTCTAGGCAGGCATAGGCATTTCGATTAGAGAGATTAAAATGCATAAACATTCTGATTAAAAATCTTGTTTACCAAGGCCATATCCAGGAGGCTTTAGATATTAACGTGATTGTTGTTCCAATAGCTACTACGACCCCCATTCCGGCTGAGAACCCTGCCAGTACTATGCCTCTCATCGCATTCCATTTTTCTGGTCCCATTAGACGCGGCATAAGATATTTCCCAATAAGCGACATTATGAACACCATTATAGTGTAAGGCGGTATGGAATACATGCCACCGATCAACCCAATAGGGCTTAACGGTATCCCCGCTTTACTAATAACCGTAGCTATTACCCCCCATATTATCGCGATACCCATGCCCATGAATATTTGGTCGATCTTTATCGCTATCTGCCGGGTTGCGAAAAGCGAGTCGCTGACAGCGTAGTTTGGCCATATGCCCATTACATACGGGTATACGAATGAGGGTATTGGGGCTATTCTCCAGAAGAAGTCTGTGAAAAGCAACCCGAACGTGGCGATCAGTATGAAAGATATTATCTGGGCCTTGTAAAAATCCATCGGCCTCGTTTTCGTATTATAAGCTACTCTCGTAGCATTAACCCAGTATGGAGTGGAGAATCCCGCTATAGCTGGTGTGAATATCCATCCTGCATAACCTTGGTAGGGGCTGTAGTATATCGTGCTCTTCCACATGTTGTATATGAAGTCTGCTGAAAGAAGTATGCCGAGCTCGCCGTAGAGCCTAGCCGCCACCGATCCGAGTGCGAAGCTCATGCCTATTGATACAACTAGGGGCAACCACACCGGAACACCCGGAACAAGCCAGATGTAGAGAAGAGCGCTTAGTGCTGAAGATATGAGGTACACAGATAGCAGTAGTTTCGGCGATGGGAAGCCGGGTCCTCCCTTCATCTTACTAAGCTTCGAAAGGGCCCTTACTATTTTTCTTAGAGATAGTAGGAACAGGTAAATAGACATTCCGAAGGAGAGCCCTATGAAGAGCGAAAGCCACAGCTTTAAACCTGCTCTTTGAATAATCAGGAAAATATTCATTCCCGGGGTATATTCCTGAGCCCACTCTGGTGAGAAATCCTTGAAGGTTGTTATGGTGAGCGTATTGCCGAATACCCATGAAATTAAGGATCCTACAAATAACGAGCCGGTTAAGGAGGGTGGTAGAACCATTCCATACAGGAAGCTCAACGGATCCGTCGCTATGCCTATTACTGCGCCTGGAAGGTTGGTCTGTGTATACTGAGTAAAATCTACCCACGGGTATGGTATTAACTGTGCTTGCTGTCCTGCGAGGAGCGGCACAAGATAGAGGAGCATTCCGTATATCGCACCCATGCTTAACGATGCTATGAAGTACAGCAGGTCCTGCGGCTTCCTTTCATCCAAAGTGTTTATCATGGCAGTATCAATTTGCGCGAAGGGGAATGGCAGAGGCTCCTCCTCTATGTAAAGGTATGAAAACACTATACTGAGAGAAAGCTCTGCAGCTAAGCCTAAGATTGAGAATGCTAAGTTCACAGCAATTGCGAAAAGCCAGTCTGGATGTAGAAGAGTCCTTAACTGGTGGGCTGCAGAGGATACGGGGGGAGACATCCACGTGGGCACGTAATCCCTCAGAGGAGTTCCGCCGAGCTTAAACTCCAAACTAAGAGGGAGATTAACATAGTAAGACCTGTAGATGAACCAGTAGTAGAGAGGCATGGCGCCGCCTATGCCTCCGACAATAGAGTATATTATGAATAGCTCCTGTTTAGAAAGCCTGCCGCCGTATATCCTTGCTAAAGCCGTGAACAATATAGCCGTTACATACGTGGCTGCTACGCTAACGCTAGAGCCCACTGCAAACCACAAGTATATGGATGCTGGTAGGAATATGAGCGCCGCCATAATCATTGCCAATATGCTTCTCCAAGTTAGTCCAGGGTAAAACTCAATCCTAGGCTCAGCCAGAGTTCCTCACCTTTAAGGGTGAAGAGTTAAACACTTTAATAAAAACTTTTTTAGTAAAGGGTGAAAAGTTAAGATTTATTAAGAAGAGTAGAGAGAAATGACTCCCAGGCGAAGGCCAATGCAAGTTAATGATTACAGGTCGAGTATAATGGCAATATTCTTAATTGCTCTCATCACGGTAATAGGGGAACCGTATTTTCTGACAGTATTGAGCTCAGCCTCCCCGCTTTCGACTACTCCGCCTTCTATGGTTGACGCTCAGAACCTCTTTCCATTAAACCTTCAGAGGGTGAGCAGCCTAATACAAGAAATCTCTTCCTTCGGGTCCAGGATGACTGGTTACCCAGGTTATTATAGAACACTCGATTATCTTTACAATTATTTCAAGAACGAGTTGAAAATCACGCCCGTGGCTCATAGGTACAAGGTACTAGTGCCGTATGATGAAGAAACCTACATCGAAGTCTTGGAACCTTTTTCAGCTAGGGTCGATGCGTACGCGCTGTACCCGAACGGGGTTAATCCTTCTCCCACGCCCCCGGAAGGAGTTGTCGGAAGCCTGGTTTACGTTAAGGATGGTAGTTTAGAAAACTTCGATGAAAAAGATATTGAGGGGAACATCGTCGCCATGGATTTCAATTCTCAAGATAACTGGCTTAAGGCTGCTAACCTTGGGGCTCAGGCCGTGGTATTCATCGAGCCGGAGTCAACCATGTACCCTGAATGCGAAGTCAAATTTCTAGATACTCCAATATGCTTTCCAAGGGTTTATGTTAAAAAAGCCGATTGGGATCTTCTAAAGAACGCGGGTAAAATCAGGCTCGTCTCCAGGGTTTACTGGAAGGAGATCGAAGCAGTAAACCTGCTGGCGGTGATTAACGGAACAAGGTCCAGCGATATCATAATGCTTTCAACACATTTCGACTCGTGGTCTGTTGTTCCGGGACTGGCTTCAAGCAAAACCGAGCTCCTGCCACTAGCACTACTATTAGATTATGCGCACTATCTTAAGGATAATCCTCCATATTACACTGTTTGGATGGTCCTTTATTCTGGGCACTGGCAAGCCCTTAGGGGTGCGAGGGAATTCGTTGAGGACTACTTTTTCAGCGAAGACGTGATGAGTGGTAGAGTAACAATACGTGGAAACATAAACTTTGACCTCATAGCCAGCGACTGCGACGGCCTCCAAGTATTACAGTCCAGTTATTACTCTACTTATGGTGGAAATAGTATACATAATGCAGGAATGGGTGTAAGATTAAGATGGTTTGTATCTAAAATAACCGAAGACATACTGTTAAGAGACGAGGTTGCAGGATTCAGCCGGAACCGTCTAAAGGTCAATAACTCTCTAAACCTGGTAAGTATGCAAGTTGCTCCAAGCGCATCTGGAGGATATAACATAAACCCGATCGGAACCGAACCCTATCCATATATGCTGGATTCAGAACCGGTCTCGATCTCCGGCATAGTGGCCTTCTCCATAACTACTAGGAGCTCAAACAGGCTTTACGTGGGTTCTCCAATAAGCGATGAGAAATATGCTGACCTTACTATTCTAGACCCATATTTACAGCTTGCCCTATACATTACTAATGAGCTTTTGAACACAGAGTGGAGCGGCGTGGAAAGAGTTAAGCCGGAGAGATACCTATTAGTACAATCCAGAGGCTTCCCCGGCTACGCAACTCTCTACGGAAGGGTTGTAACCTACAATTTCAGCAAGGGATGGTACGATGGGGTTCCTAATGCGATAGTGGAGCTGAAGCTGAACACCCAGTGGGGGCCCTCGACATATAAGCTTAACCGGATAGTCATGAAAGCTGATGAGCAAGGGTATTTCACCGTCCATGGTGTACCTATTTCCGGCGCAGCAGCAGGCGGTAACGTTGTAATCCCGTTCTCCAGATGGGTTGCGCAAGCCTGGGTTTTCGACGACAAGGGCACTATCCTAATGGCTACTGACATGGGCCAGTTCGGCATGAGCAGGTTTCCGCAGGAAGTGATTATCCTACACGAGCATGAAAACATTACTGTGGTGGTGGCTAAAGTAGTTTCAGTCGAGATATTTGATTTCGAACTACCAACCGAGCTCACCACGCCCAGCATAAGAGACCCCCGGGCTGGGACATTCGAGAGATGGAGGTTCTCGAGAGCAGAGCTCATACCCTTAGAGTTTTACAGTAAAAGTATACCAATAAGTTTCGGCTCTTATTGTAACGGTTGGGAGCCCGTAGCCATAGCTTGGATACAGCCCAATGTAAGGTTTGCGGTTTTGGGTACGGGAGTTCTTCTGACAAACTCCTCAGCTGAGAACACAGAGGGGTATGGTCTCTACGCTGACTATGGGAGCAAGATAAGGGTAGGGTTTTCTGCTCTACAAATTGCTAGGGACCTGTACTACATATCCTACGGAAGGTATGCAGGTCTTGCTAATAAAAACGTTGGAAGCCCGAGTGCGAATGAGACTCTTAACAAGGCGAAGGAGTATTTGGAAAAGGCTGAAGAATGCTTAAGCGAGAAGAAATATAGTGAAGCGTATGTTTGTGCGCTAATAGCTAGGGCCTATGGTGCAAAGGCCTATGGAATGGAAGTTATGCCACTTATAAACGACTCAGCGAGATCCCTCCTTTACATATTCATCATAATAATACTGGGTGCCTTCTTCTTGGAAAAGATTTTGGTTCATGCGCAAGGTAATAAGCGTTTAATAGCTATCGTTGCATTCGGAGGATTCTTCATAGGGCTTTTCGCAATAGTTCATCCCGTTTTTAGCTTGATGAGCAATATATCATTGGGGATGATGGGCTCACTCATATTGGTGGTTTTACTAATTACAGTGATCATTCTGCTCTCACTTAGCGAGGAGGTTAGGTCAGGCATCGAGAAAAGAATCCTCGGCGTCCACAGGGCTGAGATAAGCCGGCTTGACACAGCTATGATATCCTTCTCTCTTGGAAGCGAACACATGCGGCGTAGGCCTTTGCGTGCAATACTTGTCCTCTTAACGATGATTACCATGATTATCGCAATAACATCATTTACCTCTCTTACTCCTTCCCGAGTATCCAGGGATGTCGTCTGGCCAACTACGTATCCGCCGAGCCTCAATGAAATTCTGATAAAGCAGGGGAGGGGCGTGCCCCCAGGCATGCTTTCTGAAAAAGTTTTTAGCGTAGCGAGTATGATGGCTGGAGACGAATACTATGTTCTGCCACGAGTATGGTTGTATGCTAACTTGGATAGGGTTTTGTCAGCAGCATACTTTAGGGTTTACAGTGCTAGCAACTACACTACGGTAAATGCTCTCATGGGAATAACTCAGGAAGACTTCAATCTGATTTTTGAAAAGATTAAGGGAAACATTACTCTGGGAAGCAGGATTCTTGGCGAAGACTCTGCAATAATATCTAGAACGTTGGCGAAAACGCTGAGCGTCGAAGTAGGGGATACCATAAGGGTTGCAGGAGTTAACTTTACAGTAATGGGGATCGTAGAATCCCCTGACCTCATCGACTACATTATTGAAGCAGACGGCTGGAATATTTTCCCAGGGAACCCGATTTACTTCCCGACTATAAGTAGGGATCAAACGCAGCAGGCTCCGGGTGCTATCCCGCAGAACCTCGGAATCTCAACCACTATTCTAATACCTTATGAGATGGCTCTAAGACTAGGAGGATATATTGCTACAATAACCTTGGTTCCTAAACAACCCACTTCCTACGAGGATATGTTGAAGCTGGCTAGAGAAATCGCGTATGCGACAGACCTGTCAATATACATCTCTTATGAAGGTTCTTCTCGGAGAATGTCTACTTACTCGAGCATCCTCCTAGGAGGGTGGGAAATAATATGGATTATATTAATCATAGGCGCTTTAAACATTTTCACCACAGTCTTAGGCAGCTTGAAAGAGAGGGCTAGGGAAGTCTACATCTTCAGCGTAGTAGGCTTGTCCCCGATGGGTGTCACAGTGTTCTTCATGACGGAAGTTCTGGTTTACGCTGTGATAAGCACCCTAATAGGGTATGTCAGCGGCTACTTCGTAACGAGACTATTCATGCTACTGGGCATTCTACCATCTACTCACGTTTTCAACTTCGCATCTCTCTTCACAATCCTGGGTACTCTAATAGTAATAGCCTCAGCTCTCGCAGCCTCCTCGTATCCCTCCTACATCGCTTCCAGAGTTGTTACACCATCGTTGGAAAGAAGATGGAAGTTTAAGACGAAGCCTAAGGAAGACGAGTGGGAAATACCCCTGTTGATAAGCATCCCTACTTTAGAGGAGTGCAAGGGGGTCATGGCATACTTGTACGAGTACTATAGCGGAGGAGGGGCTGTGAAGGAAGGTATACACATGGTTAAGGATCTTTACCCGCCGGACTACGAGAATCTTTCGCTAAGCCTGACGGCAAGCCTATCGCCTTTCGAAGTAGGCGTCTTGCAAGCAGTCAATGTCTCAGCAAAGTTCAACGAGAGCATAAAGAGGTACGAAGTCATCCTCCACCTCAAGAGGCTATCAGGCCCGCAGAATGTTTGGGAGACTTCGAACTACAGGTTCGTAAACGATTTGAGAAAACAACTATTAATGTGGGGATCATTCTCAGCCTCTGAGAAAGCAAAGTATATCTCTAAGGCAGCAGGCTAGTATACGTAAAACCTTCTACTTTTTTCGCTAACCCTAATACCGTTAGATAACTTCTCCCAGTGCCCCCGCCGCCGAAAGGCATACCGTACATTAAATGAGCCCTCAAAATCCATGAGACGGACGGAGGAGACTCTAAGTATTCCTTAACCAGCCTGCCGATTACTAGGCCCCTGCCGGAGGCAAGCATGTAGTATTCGAGCAGTTCAGCAGGTATTAGCCTTGGAAATATTTCTAAAAGCTCCAACCTGCTCTTCTTAATGTCCTTCTCAACATCCTTATCGTTCTTCAACATTGAGAAAAGCTCTCCCCCATCGGGCAGTGGAATCTTATTCTTAAGTGCGGGGAGCTCGCTCCACCTCCTTATCTCCACCCTCTTAATCAATACTCCCTTCACCTCCAGTTCCACGGATTCCGACAACATTTTCTTCAACAATTGAGAACGCTCCCTGTCTCGAACTCTGTCCTCCGGGATATCAAGTATTCCAATCATCTCGATCTTCATGTCAAGACTAAACTGCATCCTCCTCACTATAATCATCAAAGTAAAATTTGGCTGTTTAATCGGCTTAACTAGGAGGTTCCCTCTCTGCGTTTCTTCTAAGGATACTTCAAATCGCTCTAAAGTCTTCTTGACAGCTCTTATCCAAGACATTCTTATTGCCACGAAGCTACCTACAAGTATTATTTTAAAATTAACAGCCTCAAATGCCCGATTTTACTGACGCAACACTGTGTTAAACCGTTTGAATGAGGTTTTCAGCATATTTTTCAACACTGATAAAGAAAATTAGAGTTGCCATTAATGATTTTTTTAGCAAAACTTAAATACTTACTATCCGTATAACATATACGAAGGTGAAAATATAGTATGGCTACGGAAGTAGAGTTAAAAACAGGCCTAACCGTAAGATCACTTGCCTTATCAATTCCCTTAACGCTGATATTCGCAGTCCTCTCGGCCATAATGGGTACCTACACTGATAAGACCGGGACGTTCGGAACCTTCATCCTCCCGATGATTTACATCGTGATCATCATGGAGCTCCTTGGGAGAGCAAGCCCTAAGGCGAGGCTGACCCCTCAGGAATACGTTTTCGTATTCACAATGTTCACATGCTTGGGTATGCACAGTTATCTAACGATGCATGCTGCAGCTCACCATAATCCTATAAACATGCCCTTGTACGGAGCTTTTAGCGACTATCTAGCGTTTGGAATAGGTGACTTAAGAGACCCCTGGAGTAAAGCTGTTCCCTCTGTAATAGTCGCACCTGAGCCGGTTCGCTTCGATATTGCGACGATGCTCCTCAACGGGAGGGCTCCGGGTCAAGCAGTACCATGGGGATACTTAATGACTTCTATAGTGTACTGGGGACTGATATACTTGTTCTACTCTTTCATAAGCATATTCGTAGCCTTCACCGTAGGAAGGGTATGGATAGAGGAGGAGAGACTAGTGTTCCCACTAGCATTACCCTCACTCCACCTGTTCAAGGAGGCGGGGGAGGTTGATCCGACCACGAATAAATCTAGAATCTTCGACTTCAAGCTGGCAACCACGAAAGTGTTCTGGGGAATGTTCCTCATCGGCGCGCTCGGCGGCATAATCCCCGTTGTAGTTGAGCTCTGGCCAGCGTTCCCAGCATCAGCTTGGTGGGGTGAGAACAGGGTTGACATGCCGTTTCTAGCGCAGGCAATACCCGGTGCCTACGCATCCTTCATATTCTTCATACCTCAAATAGCCGTCGGGCTAGTCATGCCCAATGACGCTTTGATAACCCTAATCATCGGATGGGTAATATTCGGCGTAATATACCAGGGACTAGCAGTGGCCATGGGCTGGATAGCGTACACGCCAGGCATGGAGTTCCTCTGGCCTTGGGATGGCGGCGCGGGGACAACACTAATGCCGTTCCCCTACAGGCTCGTCGGCTCAACGGGTTTAGCACTCGGCATAGCTGTATGGTGCATCTACACTCAAAGGAAGAGGTTCCTAAGCGTGTTCTCATCTCTTTGGAAAGGCGGTGAGGAGAGAGGTCTTTCATTGAGGATTGTTTCACTACTGGTTCTAATAGGCGCCTTCGGATGGTATGCGTTGATGCTCGTAGAAGGAGCTGACCCGCTCGTCGCCCTGCTAATACCTTTATGGGGCTTCTTGTTCAACGTTTTCTACGCGAGAATATACGCTGAGGTGTTCTGGCACGTGGGCACTGGCTGGGGACAAGGCACAGCTGTCTGGGAGCCAACATACCTAGTTGGCGTAGGTTTGAGAGGATGGCCTGCTCCCGAGGCAGTAACATGGAACACGCCTATGACTGACCCCGGCTGGTTCACGATAGCCAGGAACATCGCTAACGTCGGCCACTGGAACATCTCATTCTCCCCGCTTGCATCGGGACACATGGTGACGCTTTACAAGCTTGCCTACGATCTTAAGATGAGGCTTAAGGACCTGCTGATTGCCATCATCATAAGCATACTGATACTCCTATTCATATTCGTACCACTCGTATCCTACTTCATGTTCAATACGAAAGGCGGGATAAGCCAGCTTGGTGACATGTACACATGGTGGCCGTGGATTGCGCAGGGGATGTATCACAGGGGTAGAGCTGCACCAACCGGCATGACTATAGAATACTCATTGCTGGTAGTCAACCTACTCGGTTTCGTGCTGGCTATAGTGCTCTACATACTCAAGCTGAAGGTGCCGATCTTCTGGTTCATAAACGTCCCGGCGCTCTCCATAGCCATGACCATACCAACATACATGTGGATGACTTCGCTGATTGCTTTGATCATAAAGTTCGTCGTAATAAGGACTGTGGGTATTAAGAAGTACGAGGAGTATGCTATACCCATTGTAGCAGGCTGGATACTCGGCTTCGGAGCAATGTGGCTGCCGGCTGCAATACTAAACCTAGTCGGGCCGACAGCAACAAGGTTCTCAACGCTATTCGCACCGTAAAAACACTAAACCCCTTCCTCTTTTTCTTCCTAAAATTTTCCAACCTTTTCTAACTCTAAACCATGTTAAGAGCGTATCTTGAACTATTTAAATCGTAGTGAAAAATTTAAAGACTACAAAAATCTGTTAGAAGATTGATGAAGCCAGGTAAGCATGCTTACTTAATCATTCTCTTTGTAATATTTCTACTGCTATTGTTCTCGTCTTACAGCTCGTTTACCTGTTTCCAATCCCTTAGGGGGATCGAGAGCCAGCTTGATGAGTATGATAAGGATTTCAAATCCTTGGCAAGCCTTATATCCGGTTTATATTACGACGATTATGGTGGAGTATTGCACGCGAAAGGAAGAGCCACAGGCTTCTTCCATGTTGAGAAGATTGGTGATGTATGGTGGATAATAAACCCTGAGGGGAACGTTTTTCTTTCGAAAGGAGTCAATGCAATAAACTTTCAAGGAGATTACTCGCCAGCACTCGGGTATAGTCCTTATAACAGAGCTCTGTTAAGGAAATACGGAAACTCAGAGACTTGGGCTAGGGCGACAGTTACAAGACTTCGCGAATATGGTTTTAATACTATTGGTGCATGGTCAAGCGAGGAACTTTTTACTCAGGGAATGCCTTACACGATCATTCTTAACGTCGCGGCCAGGGCGGGAGCAGAATGGGTTAGCGGCAGGGTTACGGACTTCTTCTCAGAAGATTTTGAAAGGATTGCAAACGAAGTGGCTGAGGAAATATGTGCCACTAGGAGGGATGATCCTTATCTTTTAGGCTACTTCACTGACAATGAGCTAAGATGGTCTCCTGATTGGAGATCGTCTAAACATCTTTTCGACGACTATATTGCTCTGGAAAAGGATGCACCGGGTAAAAGAGCTTTAGTCCAATATTTAGAGAGCAAGTATGGAAGCATAAGAGAGCTCAATGCGAAATGGGGTATGAACTTCAACTCTTTTGAAGACATTCTCGATACTTATACACTTCCCCCAAGCAGTTTAATAGATCCTGATAGGCTAGGCTTCTTGGAGGTCGTTTCTAGAAGGTATTTCCAAGTTTGTCATGATGCAATAAGAAGGCACGATCCGAACCATATGATTTTAGGGTGCAGATTCGCATTTAGACCTCCCGACGAGGTTTTGAAAGGATGCATAGGCTATATCGATGTAATTTCAATGAACAACTATGGATTGGAGCCTCCTGTCGAAGACCTTAGGGAAATGCATAATTTAACAGGCTTGCCGATAATGATAACAGAGTTTTCGTTTAAAGCAATGGATTCAGGCCTGCCAAATACGCGAGGAGCCGGGTCCCCATTAGCAACGCAGAAAGACAGAGCAGAACGATTTGAAAAATATGTTAGTAAACTCCTGTCTGAGCCTTACATAGTCGGTTATCACTGGTTCCAATACGCAGACCAGCCGGCGCAGGGAAGGTTTGACGGGGAAAATAGCAATTTCGGTCTTGTTAACATAGAGGATGAGCCCTGGACGATTTTAGTTACAAGGGCTACAGTCGTCAATCTTAAAGCTGAACTCATACATGCAAGGTCCGTTGAAAAATCTAATCCGCCTTAGTTTTTAGTAAGAAAGGTATATTTACAACACTAAATCCTTTTCTATCCGTCACGAGGGTTTCCGATAAGAATTGCTTAAGATACAACATTCAATAAAATTCGATGAATTGAGCTTAAGCCTGATTCGAAGGCTGCTGCATGCTTTCAGTATCGATTATGACGAGACTCTAACCATGTTCTTAACCGACTTATAAAACATTTAAAACGATTTACTGTACGTGTTAAAACTATAAATATTGTAAAAACTTAACATGATTGGTGTGGAAGGATGGGGGACAAGCCTGTTTACCTAGATTCTTCAGCCCCGGTGGATCTAAGAGTGAAAGACCTTTTGAGAAGAATGACTCTGGAAGAGAAGATAGCTCAACTCCAGAGTCTCTGGCTGAGAATAGGAGGAGAAGCACTTACTGAGGATAAGTTTAAAGAATTGGCTGGAAAAGGTATCGGGGAAATAACGCGTGTCTCAGGAGCATTAGGAGTTAAACCGGGAGAAGGTGCAAGAATAGTTAATGAAATCCAGAAGTTTCTAGTTGAAGAGACTAGGCTAGGCATACCAGCTATAATCCACGAGGAGTGTTTAACCGGCTTCTTAGCAATGGGCGCCACAGCCTTTCCTCAAGCAATAGGCTTAGCCAGTACGTGGAATCCCGAGCTCATTGAACAAGTTGCCTCTGTAATAAGGAGGCAGATGAGAGCATGCGGGGCCCATCAGGGTCTTGCACCAGTCCTCGACGTTGCGAGAGACCCGAGATGGGGGAGAACAGAAGAGACCTACGGGGAGGATCCTTATCTTGTCGCACGCATGGGGGTTTCCTACGTTAAGGGTCTTCAAGGAGAGGATTTGAGAAACGGCATAATTGCTACTGCTAAGCATTTTGCCGCCCACGGTTTCCCGGAGGGGGGTAGGAACTGTGCACCCGTTCACGCTACTCCGAGAGAGTTTAGGGAAGTATTTTTATTCCCATTCGAAGCCGTGGTTAAGCTTGCTGGAGTATACTCGATCATGAATGCATATCACGATATAGATGGTGTTCCGTGCGCTTCTTCAAGGGCTCTTCTCACCGACATTCTCAGGGGCGAGTGGGGTTTCAACGGATTTGTAGTATCGGACTATTTCGCCATAAGAATGCTTGAAAACTTCCATTATACTGCTTCAGACGCTAAAGACGCTGCCGTAAAGGCGATTATCGCAGGCATAGACGTTGAACTACCTTCAGTCGACTGTTACGGTAAGCCCCTTCTAGATGCGGTGAGCGAAGGTCTCGTACCCGAGGGAATAATAGACACTGCTGTATCGAGGGTTTTAAGGGCTAAGTTCCTACTGGGCTTGTTCGAAAACCCTTATGTTAACGCTGAGGAAGCTGCCGGGCAACTTGATAGAGAAGAGGATAGGGCTTTAGCTCTCAGGGCGGCTAGAGAATCCATAGTTCTCCTTAAGAACAATGGTGTTTTGCCAATACCTAGCTCAGTAAGGTCCATAGCTGTAGTCGGTCCTAATGCTGACAGTAAGAGGAATCTTCATGGAGACTATAGTTTTACTGCCCACATGGATAGTAAAGACAGGCCTCCCGGCTACGACGAAATATTTCAAGAAGGTGCTGTGAGGACTGTAAGCATACTCCAGGGTATTAGAAACAGAGCTCCCCCTGGTGTTAATATTAACTATGCAAAGGGCTGCGACATAACGGGGGATTCGAAAGAAGGCTTCAAAGAGGCTGTTGATATTGCTATGAAATCAGACGTAGTGATAGCTGTAATGGGTGAAAAATCCGGCATGTTTGAAACAGGCGTTTCAGGAGAGGGCTGCGATCGCTACTCGCTCAAGCTTCCCGGAGTGCAGGAGGACCTAATGAAAGAGCTCTGTAACACAGGAAAGCCCATAGTTTTAGTCTTGGTAAACGGTAGGCCGCTTTCACTCGGATGGATAGCTGAGAAATGTTCGGCTATAATCGAAGCATGGTACCCGGGCGAGGAAGGAGGTAATGCTGTAGCAGACGTTCTTTTCGGACATTATAATCCTGGAGGGAAGCTCCCAATAACGTTTCCAAAAGACGTGGGGCAGATACCGTTAAACTACAGTAGAAGACACTCTTCCTTTAGGAACTACGTGGGAATGGATGCTAAACCATTATTCCCGTTTGGACACGGACTAAGCTATACGCGTTTCGAATACAGCTCGCTAGAAATAAACCCTAGCAACATTAGCCCCATGGGGCAGGTTAAAATACGCTTCAAACTGAAGAATTCGGGAGAGAGAACGGGCGACGAGGTTGCTCAACTCTATGTGAGAGATACGGTTGCCAGTGTTGCTAGGCCAGTAATGGAGCTTAAAGGATTTAAAAGAGTGAGTTTAAAACCGGGAGAGGTAAAAGAAGTAGAGTTCACTCTCTTTGCGGAGCAGCTTGCATTCTACGACGAATATATGAGGCTGGTTGTTGAACCGGGGGTTTTCGAAGTAATGATTGGAAGCTCCTCTGAAGACATAAGACTGAGAGGCGAGTTTAAAGTAGTTGGAGAAACTAGAGTAATTAAGAATAGAACCATTTTCTTCAGCGAAGTCGAAGTAAAGTAATTCAATCCTTTTTCATTAATTTTTAATACTAAATGGTCGAACCGAGTTAAAATATTGTTAGCTGCACATTAAGAAAGCATTTTTAAATCGAGGAATCCTGTCTTTCCTTACGAATGGCTGAGGAACAGTTCTTCCAAATGTTCCTAAGTGGGCTTTGCGAATCGTTAAATAGACTAATCCCTTTAGATTTCGACTCTTCACCTTTCAAGAGCTCCTATCTTTCCAAATGGTGTTCTTACGGCGAAACATGTAAGCCGGATGGAGCCGTAGTTGCCTGTGACGGGAGCATTAGCGAATCCAGCTTCTCCGGGGGCTTAGTCATCTGGACTGCGAGGGCTGTAGCACATGTTTACTCGGAAGAAGGTAGACCCGATAGCCTTATGGAGGCTGGTGTGGAGGCGGGCTATAGGCTTCAAGGCCGACAATTTTTCCTAAGGCTTCTTGAGCTTAGAACGCTGAGACGGGCTTTAGAAAAAGCTTCACAATCGCACGAAAGGGTTTTCGGTATTTTCGACGGAAGCCTCTATCTTACTTTTCTCCACAATAGGAACCGCTTGAGAGTTTACTCAAGGTTATTCGAAAATTACGTCAGGGAGCTGACTCTTCTTTTGAAGCTTGTCGACGAGAAAAAGATTGTTGTCGGCATCTGCAAGGATAGTGACATAAGTTATCTCAGGGCTAAGATAATGGTTGACATCTTGCATAGCCTAGACCCTGAGCTGGCTGCTGAGGCAAGGGGAAGAAGCATACGAAGGATTCGGGAAGTGTTAAGCGAAAGGATTAAGGATTCGACTCAGGATTTGTTGAAAGCCTGCTTAAAGGAGTTGGAGCAGGATTTTTCAGATGAAGGTGTTTACAGCGAGATAGCGCCGGGCCCGGGGTTTACGAGGCCTCTCCTTCTTGCGCCACAGACGATTTTTCTAACCAGTGAGACTGGGTCAACAGACTGGTGGGACTCAAGATTCAGAACTCGCCTTGAGAAGGATAACGGGCTAAAAGGGGTTCTTAGGGCACTTGACGAATACTTTTCAAGCCCTCCAGTAGCGTTAACATATTGGAGACCCAAGATTAGCTTCAGGGTCTACAGGGTTGACGTGCCTTCAAGCCTTCTGGGATATAGTGGTGCGAGTGGAAGCCTCTCAGGAGACCTTTTCACGGATGATTCGGGTATTGAAAAGGCAAAAGCAGTATTCGGCGTGTTAAACCTGCTGTACCAGGAGCCTCATGTTGTTCAACCGCTTGCTGAAGTAGACTGCATCGCCAGGCTCAGCAGGAGCCTCTATAAGGATTCTTACGAACCTGTTATAGTTGAAGAGTTGAGGAGAAGAGGTTTTAAAGCAAGTCCTAGAAGGAGAAGCATTAGGAATATTGTGTTAAGGGGATATTAATGGAGCCGCTTGGTAGAGTAATAGAGGAATCCACGCCTTTCCGATTCGTCTTCAAGACGGGCATCGATAATCCAATAGCTCTCCATGATTACGTCTTTGTTGAAGTTAACAACGTTGAGGATGGAAAAGTCAGTAAAGAAAGGGTTCTTGCCGAAGTCGTAGGTTTAGGTTCTAAGAACCCCATGGCTACGGAAAGGCTTGTTGCAGAGCAGCAAGTATCAACATATTCTTATAAGCTCGTCTTAGCCGAAGTCATAGGTTACCTTAAAGACGGTAGGATAATCAGACCAAAGGTGGCTCCTGACCCTAATTCCCCTGTCTACAGAGCAGACGACGAGCTTCTCCAAGCCTTCTTCTCAGGAATCAATAGTAGAATACCTTTGAAAGTAGCAGCGTTACTTAACAGGCCTGGGATAAGTGTTCCAATACACCTTCAAGACCTCCAGTTTCACCTTGGAATTTTCGCCGCAACCAGAGCGGGCAAGTCGTATTTTGCTGGAAAATTAATCGAGGAGATTCTGATTAATACTCCTTTTCCAGTAGTAGTTATAGATATTCATGCAGACTACGTCATGATGGATAAAAGACAAGACGGGTCTAAACATGGTGACTTCAACGTTATCGTCTACTATCCGCCTAAAGCACCTAGGATTAGTGGCGTGACAGCAGAGCAGAAAGAGCTCAAGTTAAGCCCGGAGAAACTGACCCATGAAGCTTTGGCAATGCTCCTAGGCGCAACATTGGGTGAGAGACAGAGAATAATATTGAGAAGAATATTGAAGAAGCTAAAATCCGAGAAGAAAGCTTTCGGTCTCAATGATGTAATTGCTCAAATAACTGAGGAGTTGAATAAAACAGATGAGAAGGGGGAATATTTGCTAAAAAGAGATGAAAGAGCGAGGTATGAAAGCCTACGCGATAGACTGGAGGATTTAGGAGAAGATATTTCCCTTCCCCCTACTGGAATGGATGTTTCCGAATTGCTCCAGCCTAAAACCCTGAGCGTAATCTGCTTGAACGGCCTACGTTCTAAAGTCCAAGATGCGTATGCGAGTATAATCATTGAAATGCTTTTCAAACACCAAGTTTCAAGTAAGGATGAAAAGAATTTCATGCCAGTTTTCCTCTTCATAGAAGAAGCACATAGAATAGCGTCCGGAGAAGGTGGAGGGTACGCTGTAAGAACTATATCAACAGCAATAAGGGAGGGATCGAAGTTCGGTCTCTTCATAGTTTTAATAAGCCAGCGGCCCAGGAACATCGATCCAGATATTTTAAGCAACGTAGGTAACTATGCAGTAATGCGCATCACTAATCAACAGGACCAGAGCGTCATAGAGAATGCTAGCGAAAGCTTCTCACACCGGCTTATAGAAGACCTACCTGGGTTAAACCAGGGCGAGGTGGTACTCGTAGGACCCTTCGTACCGCTTCCAGCGCATGTTAAAACATTAGAAAGGAAGACGATTCATCATGGAGTTACACCAGAATTAAGCGTTTTAATAAACAGGATCAATGAGGCGCTTGAACAGAGAGAGAAAAGCAGGTGGTGAAATTGAAAATAGGGGTTTTGGCTGACACTCACGTAGGCAGAAGAATACCGATTGAAATAGGCGAGCTCAGGAGACGTGCTTATCGCCATGCTTTCACGCAATCCATAAACATTTTCATCGAGGAGGGTGTTGACTATGTTATTCACGCGGGAGACCTTTTTGAGAAACGCAGCATGACCTCAGAGGACAGTGTTTTTGTAAAGGAGGAGTTTCAGCGACTTGTAAATTCTATTAAAGAAAAACATGGCAAGGAGGTTTCAATATTCGTCGTCAGGGGGAATCATGATGGCAGTTACGACAATAACGCTCTGGATTTTGTGAAACATCCGTTGGCAAAATACCTTAAGGTGGTGGGGGAGGCTCTAGCTAGAGGAGAAGAAGAGTTTTACGTGGATGGGGAAATCATGTTGACCGGCATGCCTTACCATACGTATGTTTCACGTGTTTTCAAGGATGTTAAGCCATTGATCGAGAAACTATTTAAGACGAAGGATTACCTTAAGATTTTCCTAATGCACAATTTCATTCAAGGGCATCACGACATTCCGCCTGGGACGCCTCCGCATAACTTTCTGAGCATCAAGGATTTTGAAGGACTGGGTGTAAACATCGTTGTAGCAGGACATTTCCATACGAAAGCTGGACCATTTGAAGAAAACGGCATTGTCTTCCTGACTCCAGGAGCAACGGAGGCTATAGATCTATCTGATGAAGGGCCTTTTGGAGTATACATTTTAGAGCCAGGTGTTAAACCCAGATTCGTTAAAATAAGGCCGTTGCACGAAATACGCAATTCTAAAGTGGACTCTATGGAAACAGTGAAACCTAAGGAGTGGTATGTAGAAAATGCTTTGAAAGAAGCAAACGCTTATTGCTCGTATCTAAAGGAGAAAAAGGCTGATGGGCTACTAAGAATCGTAATATCAGGATATTTAGAAGAAGGAGACCCGTCGATTATAAATTCGGCTTTGAAAGAAGAATTGTCGAAATTGACAAGTCAAACCGGACTATTATATGTGGATTTAGTCAACCGCGTCAAAGAGATTCCTCAGAAAATAGCGTTTCCGAAAATGGGTACAGGCCTCGACTACATGGCGACTGCTCTAAAGCCATTGGGGGAAAACATTGGAGAAGCCATGAGTCTTATTGAGGAGATAAGTATGGTGCTTGAAGAAAAAGCCAGTCAGAAAACTGGACTACTAACCGAATTAGATAGGTCTCGCTTCGTTAAAAGATGGTTGGAAATATTTGAAAAGAGTGATGTTAAATGAGCACTGTAATAGAAAAACTAGTTTTGAAGAATTTTGAAAGATATAGAAGGGTTGAAATAGATTTTTCAGCAGGACTTAATTTAGTCAGGGGCAGAAACTCAACGGGCAAAACTACGATTCTAAACGCTTTAACGTTCGCGCTTTTCGGAGAAGCCCCAGAAGTAAGACCTAGGCTATTAGTATCTAGGCTACCTGGATCTGGAGAGATGTCTGTATACGTAAAATTCAGGAGCCCAAGGAGTGGTCAAGTAGTAGAAGTAGAGAGAAGGGGTGGCCTAGATAGAAATGGGGATTATAAGACGGAGAGTAGAATGCTTAAAATCGACGGTAAAGCAATACCTGTTGACAGCGAGGAGGTTCTTAAACAAAAAGTTACTGAACTCCTTGGAATGAGCCTTAGAAGGTTTCTTAACCTTGTCTACGTTAGGCAGGGAGGATTAAACGAAATACTCTCGCCAAACAGGGATCAGATGGATTCAATATTAGGAATAACTCTAATGAGGGAAGTTCGAGAACAATTTAAAGAGGTATGTAAGGAATTAGAAAGGTTTGAGGGGGAAGATGTTATGACTAAGCTACGAATATTAGAAGAGCAAATACCTAAATACGATTCCGACCTAAGTTACGTAAATAAGGATATCGAGAATCTGGAGAATGAGATAAAGGAGTTAAGCGAAACAGTTAGCAAAGCGGAATCGAAAGAATTAAGCGAGCTCTTGGCAAGCATAAAGGATAGGGACAGTATTGAGCAAGAGTTGAATAAGAACAATTCTAAAATCCAGGCTTTTCTAGAGCAGACAGGATCCTCGTCAATAATAGAACTTGAAGAGAAATTAAATTCCTGTAGCAAGAAGCTTGAAAATCTAGCATCTAAAAAGAGTTCTCTAGAGGAAACAGTAAAATACTGGGAGGAAAAATGGTCGGTAACAAGAGCACAGGTGGAGAATTTCAGAAGACAGATTAGGGAGCATAAAGAACTTGCCGAAAGCGGCTTATCCAAATGCCCCAAATGTGGTCAGGAGATCAATCCATTAATCCTCCAGCGAATACTTAAGGAGGATCAGGCTTTACTAAAAGGACTTGAGGAAGAAGAGGAAAGCCTGAGGAAGACCGTTGACTCGAACAGGAGTGAATTGAAACAGGTTCTCGACGAACTTAAACAACTTGAAACTAATCATTACAGACTAGCCTCTGCGATGAATAGTATAGGCGAGGCTTTGAAAACCGTGAAGGAGCTTTTAGATGAGAAGAGCTTAATCTTAGAATTAATAAATAAAAGGTTGACTAGTCTAAATCTTCCACTCAAGCCTGAGGATCCGTATTTAGCACTAAAGATAGCTCAACTCCTACCAATTCAGCCTGAAGAGCTGGCGAGGAAAAAGAAAGACTTGGAGGAGAAGATGAAAACCTTAGAGGAGAAGAAGCGTAGGCGGGATAAAATCCTAGAGGAGGTTGAGAAAGCCAGAGGATTACTCGACAAGCTTAAGAAAAGGGTTGAAAAGGCGAATCTTGTCAAAACGCTTGCGAAATCTCTTGAGAAAGCAATTGAGGAAAGGAGGCGTGAACTCCTAAGACGGATGGAGTTCAAGGCATTAGAGTATTACAGGACTATGACTGATCAGCATGTTTACGACGCTATTAGAATAGACCCGGAGGATTACTCCGTCTGGGTTCACCCTCGGGGTTTAACGGAACCAATACCGGCGAACAGGGTTGGAGGAGGACATCAAACAATAATATCTCTTGCAATACGCCTTGCTCTACTAGACTCCTTAAACCTAAGATCCATACTAATACTGGACGAGCCCACCTACGGCGTTGACTCGCAGAACCTGCCTCAAATAGCCAACTACATAGGAGAGGTTTCAAAATATATTTCGCAAATGATACTGGTTACTCATCATAGCATATGCGAGGAAGAAGCATCTAATATTATAAACGTAGTCGTACAAGAGGACGGTACTTCTAAAGTTGAACTAGAAGCGTAATAAACAGTTTTGATTATATAGAGTCAGATTAATATTTCCTCCAATATCTTTCGTAGCTTTGTCTTTTGATACTGTCGCCTTAATCCCAACAGCACAAACTGCAACACATAGCTCATTTCAATTGCTAATTCCACCTTCTCTTCCGGATCAAGATTCTCCATACCCCTTTTTTAATACAATTCTCACATTCATTATAGTATTGTTGAAGGAGCACTAAAAGTTAAGAGCATTCCGCGGTGACAAAACCGGATTCTAGTAAGATAGCAAATTTTTATTAACTTGATGTGTAACATGTTTATTAAGATGGGAGAACATGGCAAAAGAACTTGATCGAATTGCTCCTTATTCATTCCTGATTTTAGGTTTATGCTTAATTTTTATTTTTCTCCCCATGCTTGTCTCTTACTCTAATGATTTAGAAGATTTGAGAATGCGCTAAAGGAAAATCCTAGGATTGCCCATTTTGCAGAGATAGTGACTATTAGGGCGTTATATGATACATTACTCTCCATAGTTCTTCTGAGGTTGAGTACGATTTGCAAAGGTTACTTGAGTATGAAACCGGAAATCGAAGACAAATTTTGAGAATCGCCCGTTTACTAAAAAAGTTTAGGCTTCAAGCTATAGTACAATATTTTTCGTCTTCATAGAGATAATAGTGACTATACTTGATTTAATGAACGAAGTAGCGGTTAACATCGCTTTTTACACCACCATCTTTAAAAGGATATGACGTGTTACTCTTCACACTGTCGAAGCCGTTTCTTTTAATCGCATCCATTGCAGTAATTACGTTTGCAATAACGATCCTTTATTTTTACTTTGATAAGGTCTCCGAAGGTGGAAAAAGATGAAAAAGATCAACTAGCATTTTTGAACGTTGTTTCATATTTTTGATGCTTGTTCTCCTCGTACTCCCCAGTTGCTTTTAGGCACATCGTGGATGATTATATTAAGCCATTCAGGTTTAACACCTATTTCCTCGAACGCTCTTGTTATTCCTTTTATGAGCTTCTCCTTCTGCTCTTCAGTGCGCCCCTCCCACATTTCGACTATGACTACGGGCATTTTCCATCACCACTTTCCTTTGCAATTCGATTTTAAAAGGGTTTCCTATTTTTTAAGAAACCGGAATCTCTAATACAGAATGGTACATTGTCTCTTCCCATTCGGCATAAGGGAAGTGGGCTTCAATAACGTGGACGCCTTCTTCACTGAACGTATACTGGTATTCTGATTGAATTATGTCGCCAGCTTTTAAAACGCGTTCCTGAATAACTTGAATACATATTTTTTCAGGGTCATAACATATTGGAAAGAGCTCGATCCTACGGCCACTAGGAGTCTGAAGGTATATTTTAAAGTCTGGAGAACAAGGCGTTGGTGAAGAATAGTGGAAATCCTTCTTCATGAGGTTTACAGCTACCGAATATATTTTCAATGTCTCGCCTTTGTTAACAGTAAGCTTATCCGTTTTTAGGTAGAAAATTATGTCTTGAAAACCCGATGGGAAGCCGCTAGTTTCACGCAACAAGTGGTGGAGATAAGCGAGTTCTTTAGGCGGCTTTTCGCTAACATCAGTCCAATAATAGTTTATTGACTTGCCCCTGTCGTAAATAGTCAGGTTGTAAATGAAATAGTCCACTGCACCCTCCTCAGGCTTAAGCTCTAAACCATCAGGATATTTTTCGAGAAGAAGACTCATCCTGCTCGTTAATTCATCCAGTACAAAGCTTGGTATTAATGCCGAGCTGTTTCGTCTCTTAGCAAATACAGCCCCGTCCGAGTAATACTCGCATGTCTCACAAACGCCCCAGAATCCTCCTGAAAATGTCAGCTCCATTATTTTCTCAGGCTTTTTCTGGGAGCCGAAAAACATGACAATTATCCCACTGATTATCACCATTGCCAGCCAGATGAATGCGTAAAGCCCTATCCTGCTCATGAAAATCATTCTAAAACAGTAATATATAATGCTAGATTTTCGAACAGTATTTCTAGGCTTTTAAAGTACTGCTTTTTGAACTAAAAGATTTATTTTCAACAACTTATTTTTTTCTTAAAATGACCAATCAAGAGGAGAATAAAAAAGACGTGTTTTCAGCCTTAGAGGGGTTAACTAAGGTTGTTGAACTCAAGACTAACGTAGGCTCAGCATTAGTTACAGAATATGGTGCTAGAATACTTGGAGTGTTTATAGGAGAGAGGCCGAATCCCTTTTGGACTGCCAGGAACCCGCAGGAAGTTATTCGCAATAGGGATTGGAACATCGGGGGGAACAGGCTTTGGATATCCCCGGAGAGAAACTTCTACTATAGAAAACCCGAGAAATTTGAGGAATGGTTTTGCCAATCTGCTTTAGACCCCGGAAACTGGCGCATAATTAGTTGCGGAGAGAAAAACGTAACTCTGGAAGAGGAAGTTGAACTCAAAGACTTCCTGAACAATATTAGTCTACACATGTTACTTTCAAGGCAAATCTCCGCCTCAGGTACACAGCTTAAGAAAAACTTAGTGTACATGAGGCTCTGGGTTAAGGATGCTATTATTGTAAAGGGGGATTTGAAGAATGGAGTTAACCTCTGGGCTTTAACTCAAATACGGCCCGGAGAGGACAGAGGCGGTACTGCAATAATACCTACGCGTCGAAAAGCTAGGCCCATACATTATTTTAGAGAAATACCTAAGAACAGACTGAGAACCTCTAAAGACCATGTCTCGTTTAGAATAGATGGTTTAGAGGTTTACAAGCTTGGCATAGCTCCAGAAGATACTTTTCAAGAAGGGTGTTCAATCATACTCTATTATGTTGAGCATGGAAGAGAAGTCTTTCTACTGTCGATGAAAACCATGATGGCGCCTACAACTCAAGAGGAGTGTCTGGATGTTGCTAAAGCAAACCCTTCTGGTCCTAAAGGATGCATACAATCTTATAACTCCGGACCAGACCTGTGTTTTGGCGAAATGGAGTTGCATTTTAAACCAGTAGTAAGGGTTAAAGACTCTTGGATATCTTATGCTGATTACGAAATAGATATTTTTGCTGGAAGTCGTGGAGAGATCTTAGGGGTTTTGAGGAAAACCATTCCAAAACCATTCTTATTTCAGTGTTAAACTAAAAAAATTGACGCGTGCTTTCAAAAAGTGATCGACGCTTTATCGCGGGAAGGTTTAAAAGAAATTTCAACTCAATGGGATAATGTGCCAAAGGTTTGAGTAGTGGTAAAGAATTGGAGGAAATATACAGAGTTATGCCGTGGCCCGAAGACCCTTGGAGCAAAGAGGGGAGGTCAAGGTATGAAGAGGGTCTTAGAAGATTCGAGAAGCTTACTTCGCATGAGTGGGTGAACTCGATGATCTCAAAAAAAGATTGTATACGTATAATTGATGCTTGCGGAGGCACAGGCATAGGTGGAATAGCCTTGGCAAAAGCCTTGGTAAAGTATGGGAGAAGTATAGAGCTAACAATAACGGACCTTAGGAAGACAGCTTTGCGAAAAGCCGTCAAATTCGGCAAGGAAGTCGGGATAAAAGTTAATGTTGAATATATTGATGCGCTCAAAATCCATGAAACCGATAGGGAATACGATATAGGGCTTCTTTACGGCAACTCTGCACCGCACTTCAATCCTTGGAGACTAATCAGGTTCTTGGCTTCAGCATCAAGCTCAATAATTGAAGATGGTATCTTCATACTTGATGAAGTGGACAGAATCTACATGTTTCTAGTTCAGGGATACCGGCTTGTGCTTCCTGACGAAGCCTCTAAGGAGAGAGCTGTAATAAGCATGCACAGCCATTATGACCCGATAACTGGTGAGATTAGGCGTTTAGAGCTCGACCTCGTGAAAAGAAAGAGCGCAGAATTACCATTATACTTCTGGGGACTAGCGGAATTAATGTCCATTGCCTGGCTTTTCTTCGAAGATATTGACTTCCTAAGAGACGAGGATAGTAAGGGGGGACAATGTAGGGGACTAATATTGGCACATAAACCAAGGAAAAGGATTACTCCAAGCGATCTTATCCGTCATCCTAGAGTGTTATCAGAAATTAAGGGTCCTTAGGATTAGTGTCTTTAGAGATAGGAATGATTTTATTTACTGTTAGAGTTAGAAAAGGTTGGAAAATTTTAGGAAGAAAAAGAGGAAGGGGTTTAGTGTTTTTACGGTGCGAATAGCGTTGAGAACCTTGTTGCTGTCGGCCCGACTAGGTTTAGTATTGCAGCCGGCAGCCACATTGCTCCGAAGCCGAGTATCCAGCCTGCTACAATGGGTATAGCATACTCCTCGTACTTCTTAATACCCACAGTCCTTATTACGACGAACTTTATGATCAAAGCAATCAGCGAAGTCATCCACATGTATGTGACTGCAACCATAACTACGTATAGTGCAGGAATGTTTATGAACCATAGGAATGGAATCTTTGTCTTAAGTATGTAAAGAACTATTCCAAGCAGAAAACCTAAACCATAGAGATATAACAGGTTATACTCGATGGTCAAACCCGTTATTGCAGATCTTCCTTTATGATAGTGGCCTTGTGCAATCCACGGCCACCATCCTAGTAGACGATCGCCCAATTGATTGATTCCTCCCCTTGTGTTAACGATGAAGTAAGTGTCTAATGGCACGAATATGAATAGCAGTATTATCGCACCTATTAATAAGGCGATTAGAAAGTCTTTTAGCCTTATTTTCAACTCATAGGCTATCTTGTAAAGTATCATCATGTTTCCTGCAGACAGTGGAGAGAACAGGACATTCCAATTGTTCACGTTCACAAGGTTCTTGTTTATGGTGAACCATGCTGGGTCAGTGTTAGGAGTGCTCCAGGTTACTGATTCAGGCGCAGGCCATCCTCTTAAACTAACGCCGGCCAAGTAAGTCGGCTCCCAGATGTATTCGTAACCAGTAACGAACCACCAGATCTCCGAGTATATTCTTGCGCAAAGTATGTTGAAGAGGAACATCCATAGGGGCACGAGGAGAGCGATTAGAGGATCGGCTCCCTCAACCAGCATCAACGCATACCATCCAAATCCGCCTATCAACAATAATGCTGGAATTATTCTCAATGGGAGCTCTCTTTCTTTCCCCCCTTTCCACAATGATGAAAATACGCTGGCTAATCTCTTTCTCTGGGTGAAGATGCACCATACTGGTATTGCAAGCCCCATGCCGTTTGCGGCGAACCATTTGTACGGGAATGGCATTAAATTGCAACCGGCATTTCCATCCCAATTCCATACAAATTCCATGCCTGGCGTGTACGCCATCCAGCCCATGGCCACTGCTAGTCCCTGGTATATTACGCCGAATACTAGCCAACCGATGATCTGGGTTAACAGTACATCGTTAGGTAGGATAAGTCCTATGGCGACTAATGGTAGGAAGAAGATAAAAGCCGCATAAGCGCCTGGTATTGCTTGGGCTAAGAAGGGTATGCCTACATTGGTTTCACCCCACCACGCTGCTGCAGGGAACGCTGGCCAGAGCTCAGTTACTACAGGAGCTATGCCTGTTACCATACCTATTAGAAACATTCCCCAGAACACTTTCGTGGTTGCCAGCTTGAAGTCGAAGATTCTAGATTTATTCGTGGTCGGATCAACCTCCCCCGCCTCCTTGAACAGGTGGAGCGAGGGCAACGCCATTGGGAACACTAGCCTCTCCTCCTCTATCCATACCCTGCCAAATGCGAAAGTTACGAATATGCTTATGAAAGAGTAGAACAAGTATATCAGTCCCCAGTACACTATAGAAGTCATTAAGTATCCCCATGGTACTGCTTGACCCGGAGCCCTCCCGTTGAGGAGCATCGTCGCAATATCGAAGCGAACCGGCTCAGGTGGTATTATAGCTGAAGGAACAGCTTTACTCCAGGAGTCTCTTAAGTCACCTATTCCAAACGCTAGATAGTCGCTAAAAGCTCCATAGATTGGTATGTTTAACGGATTACCGTGAGCTGCGGCATGCATCGCTAGATAGGAATGCATCCCAAGGAATGTGAAGACTGAAAATATGAAAACATATTCTTGAGGAGTCAATCTTAGCTTAGGGCTGGCGCGTCCCAAGAGTTCCATTATTATCACTATGTATATCATTGGGAGTAGGAAGGTTCCGAAGGTTCCAGGCTTATCTGTGTAAAGACCCAGCACAACCGAGAGGTATGCGAATATTAGTGCCAGAGGGATCGAGAAAGCGAGCGATTTTACAGTTAAGCCTGATTTAAGCTCTACTTCTGAAGCCATAAATTATTTCACCTCAGTATATGTTTTAAGCAAAAGTAATATTTAAAGGTTCTGGCCTTAAATTCATTTTTTAAAGTATTTATTTTTATTCAAATAACTGGAAAGAGTAATTACGACTAGCTGGTCTAAACAGCTACATACTTGCAGTCAGTTGCATGTATTTAGTCTTTATTGATGCTTATTGCTCTAACATAGCTTGTTGGTGTTTCAAAATAGACCTACATTTTGCTCGTCACTTCTTCAAGCTTTTAAAAAGCTATTTTGAAGCATTAAGTTCTTATTCTGCTTATAGTTTGTGTATATTATGAGTTTTGAGGTAAAGAGACTGAGGACTGGCGTTGAAGGCCTTGACTCGCTTCTTCAAGGAGGAATACCTGAGGGGTTTTTCGTAGCGGTTACTGGAGAACCGGGTTGCGGGAAGACGATATTGTCGATACACTTTATAAATAAGGGTATTGAGGACGGGGACAAATGCATATACGTTACTACCGAGGAGAGCCGGGAGTCAATAGTCAGACAGGCTTCTCAATTCAATATGGATTTCTCTAAAAAGGTTGAAGAAAACAGGTTGATAATAATCGATGCTTTAATGGGTAGAACAGACAAATGGAGTCTTCAAAGCCTGGACATGGAGGCATTAGTCTCTAAGATAATAGAGGCCAAGAAAGAGCTTGGATACGGAAGGGCTAGAGTTGTTATCGACAGCCTTTCAGCATTCTGGCTTGATAAACCGGCAATGGCTAGGAGGTACAGCTATTACGTTAAGAAGGTTCTTTCAAAATGGGATTTCACAATACTCGCAGTAAGCCAGTATGCGATAACCACTGCGGAAAGCTTCGGCTTTGGTGTTGAACACATAGCAGACGGGATAATAAGGTTCAGGAGAATTATCCGTGGAGGCGAGTTGAAAAGGTTCGTAGTGATCGAGAAAATGAGACAGACCGACCACAGCAGATACCTTCACGAGATCGATATCAAGCCTGGTGTTGGCCTAGTGGTCTTAGGCAGGGTTGAGAAGAGAGTCGAGGACTATAAGCTACCTTTTGAAGTAACGAAGAAAATAATTGAGGCTAAGAAGGAGGCTGAGAAAGAACTATGAACCCTTGGCTTCCGTCAGAGCATTATGAGAGACCTGAGGTTAAGAAGGAAATAGCTGATTACTGTAAAAACCGGTGGGTTGCTATCCACTGTGAAGCTGTTGGAGAAAACGGTATGCGTATAATGATCAGGTATGATAGAGGAAAACCATTGACAATAAACTCAGAATCTGAATTCACGGGGCTGATCAACCGTTACATGAAGTATAGACCAAGGGCATTCTATGCTACAGCTCACATTTACTCTAGGTTTAAAATTAGGGAGGATGTTTTAGACAGGAGCAACATAGTCTACTCTTCTCCTGTATGGGATATAGACTCTAAAGATGGAGATTGGAGAAGGGTGATCAAAAAGGCTCAGGAGATAGTAGGCTTGTTAGATAGTTTTGGAGTGTCCAAATCGGTTTTCGTAAAGTGGAGCGGACGCGGTGCCCATGTCCACATAAACCCGTTCTGTTTCAGTGTCGATGTAAGAAGGAAAATAGAACCGATTGACATAGCATATTCAATAACGAACTTCATTACTAATAGGCTTGAGCATACTGAAGGGGTTATTGTTGAAAGCAGGATAGATATTCAGAGAGTTTTTACTTCACCCTTATCTCTACATAGGGTTCTAGATCGCGTAGCCATATGCCTGTTACCTGAGAAACTGGAAGAATTCGACATAGGATGGACAGATCCAAAATCATATGTTCATTTCCCAGACTCTTGGAGACGTTTCTCAGAAAGTGAAGGGGACGATTTGGCTGAAAAAGCCTTCACTTCTACAGGCCCATACGTAACTGGAAAGCATTGGAGGAGAAAACATAAGCCACTTGATACCGAGATACTGGAAACAATCGGGAAATTCGGCAATCAACTCTAAATTTAATTATTGAGATCTTTAAATAATAAACATTAGGGTAAAATTTATTATTGTGGGACAATGACAATAGTTAGGGTTGACGAAAGTGGAATGGCGACTATTCCCAGAGAAATTGGTGTTAGAGGAACTAGAGCTATAGTCATACCTGCGGGCAGTTTCTTAACGATACCTCTCCCTCAGTCTCCTCGCGAAGAGGAGGAAACAGCTTTGATTATTGAGTCTCTGAATAAAACGCCTCTCAGTTTTTCTGAGCTTAAGAAAAGGATAGGGTGGAGAGTAGTGGCCATCTCCAGTTCCGTTTGAATAAACTGAATGGGCTTGTAGAAACCACACCAGAAGGAAGCTACAAGCTTACGGACGATGGGAGGGAAGCGCTGAGGATAATAGGAACGATGAAGAAAACAAATGGAATACGAAATTCCAGATCGCATACTCCTTTATTGTATTCATAGTTCTGATTTTTCTGAGCCTATACCTTCTATCTTACGAAGAATGGGCTCTTCCTCCACGTACTTCTCTTGGAACTACTCTGGAAATATTTTGCCCAGGCTTGGATACTACTATCCCCTTATACGTAAAGCCAAATCAGTCTGTTACACTTACATGTACTGTAAACTACGATTGGGTGTATCCCTCAACAGTATGCGGAGGAACTTAATTCTGATAGAAGAATACCCTGCTCCTGAAAACACTTTTGAAGTCTATGAATATGATTTTTGACACTACTATTTTGATGTTCATGGCGTGGAATCCTATCATATTTTGAATAAAAGTTACTACAATGGCAGTTATTCGCTAGAATGTAATTTACTTAACAAAGGTGAGTATGAGCCCCCTTTACTTGGGGAGGCTTAGGCCGGTCTATTGATAAGCCTGGTAGTTACCATATTGTCATTTATAATCTGGTCTATCGGAATTTGAGATCAGAGGTAGATTCCAATTCACTGGTAACCGTTTTCAAAAGCCCTATGCAAAAATAGGCTAGTAACACTATCCTTGGTAATTATCTATTTCTTTTGGTAATTATCTTTCTTTGTAATATTAACAGTTTATCTCGTATAAAAGCTAAAGAAATAATTGTTAGCAAGTGATTTCGAATAGTGGTCTAGAGAGCGTAGACTTATTGCCTTTTAAGCTCCATGTTCATCCATTCAAAATAGCTTTTATCTCCAGAAGCTATCGGCATTGCAATAATTTCTGGAACCTCGTATGGATGATTCTCTCTAATAGTTTTTTCAAGCTCTTCATAGAAGTCTTCTTTGCTCTTGATTATGCATAGCCATTCTTCTGCTTCTTCTATTTTCCCCTTCCACCAGTATAGGCTTGATACTGGGCCAACTATCTGAACGCATCCTGTTAACCTCTTCTCCAACAATATTTTAGCAATCCTTAAAGCGTCTTCTTTTTTCTCTACTGTTGTTAAAACCTGTATATATTCTATCTTACTCATAGTAGTATCCTAGTTTAGAAGAGGGAGGATTTATTAATATAGTTTGACTACATCGATTTTTAAGCCACTTAAAAGAGGATTAGAAGCCTAATGTTTTATATGTTCTCTAAAGACATTACGGGATTATGGATATTAATAGACTCTATATTCCTGACCCGGTTTCAGCCGGAATAATATTGTCGTACAAGTGTAATAGCAAATGTAAACATTGCATGTATGCCTGCTCCCCCCTATGGAAAGCTGATTGGCTTGCTAAGGAGGATATTAGGCTTATTCTAAAGCAACTGGCTTTAAGGATTAAGCCAAGCCCATATGGCTCTGAAAGTATTGGTGTAAATTATGGACTACATTTTACTGGTGGAGAGCCATTTCTAAATTATGATCTTCTTTTAGATGCTGTTAAAACTGCGAATGATCTTGGAATTCCTTCAACCTTCGTTGAAACTAACTGCTTCTGGTGCGTTGACGATGAGCAAGTCAGTGAAAAGCTCACAGCCTTAAAAAAGGCTGGGTTAAAGGGAATACTAATCAGTGTAAATCCCTTTATATTAGAGCAGGTTCCTTTCGAAAGGGTTGAGAGAGCAGTCAGGATAAGTGAAAAAGTTTTTGGCAATAATACAATCATATATCAAGGAATCTACTATCATCGTTTCAAAAAACTAGGTATAAATGGTACTATTACCCTAGACCAATATTTGAAGATAGATGGGTGGGCATTGCAGTATTCGGAACTTCTTCCAATGGGAAGAGCCTGCTACAAGCTGAAGCATCTGTTCGTAAAGCACCCTGCTAAAACCTTCTTTAACGAATCTTGCATATCTGAGCTCACTAGGAACTGGCACGTTCACATAGATAATTATTTCAATTATATGACAGGTTATTGTGGCGGCATATCTCTCGGAGATGCTAGAAATCTGGATGATTTAGTACGGGAAGGAGTAAGCTTGGATGATAGGCCAATACTACGCGCACTCGTCACAAGCATTGAAAGTCTCTATGAATTTGCAGTAAAGGAATTCAACTATAGGGAAAATGAAGAAGGATATATTTCTAAATGTCACCTTTGTATAGATATAAGGAGACACATAATACAACAAACCAACGAATTTAAAGAGCTTCAACCGAGAGAGCTGTATTATAATTTAGAGTGAAGAGTGAACGGGTAAATTTTAAAAAGGGATTGAAAATCGCCTTTTTTAAAATGAATAATAATAGAATCGTTCCTCTAGCTAAGAGAAGAAGAGGAATTACTATATTCTGGAGAAGGGCGAGAGGTTTCTCTCTAGGCGAATTAAAGGAGGCTGGTTTGAACATTTATGAAGTCCGAAAACTCGGCGTTCCTGTAGACCCTAGGAGAAAATCGGTTCACGAAGAGAATATTAAGAAACTTAAAGAACTTCTCAAATCCTCCTGATCGCCTTAAGCTATCTCTATGCTCTTACAGATACGAACCTGGAGTTTTTGACATAAAACCTTAATGGGATATCGAGATCTTTCGTAACACCTATTCGAAAGCTTCTGGCAATATTCTCCTCCTTCCGTCCTTCTCTTATCGTGATCTCCGAACTATTTAAGTAAACAGGCTTCTTATGAAGATTCTTATTAATGTCCATGGCTTCAGTAAGCCTTCCAGGGCCATTCGTCAATTTAAGCAAATCATCAATCTTTCTAAGCTTTTTCATCATTTCTACTCCTCTAATTGGTTCAAGGGCCCTGATTAAAACACCCCCGCTTCCATGCGGCTCATGGGCCACAACGTTGAAAAGCCATTTTCCATGGACACCGTATACGAGAGCTCTGCCAACATCGCCATACAGCATCATGGCTATATCGCCCCTGCTCCTATATGCTCTTGAAGCAGGGTCTGTTTCCCCGTAGTAGGCTTCTGTTTCGACAATGACTCCCGCTAGGATTATTCCCCTTAAAACTCTACATAAAACCTTGCCTAAAAGATTCATTGCTACTAGTGCTGGATCCCTTGCATAAAAATCCTGCGGCAGTATCCTCCCCATTCTCATAGTTTATGGCTGTTGACAGCTAGCTTATTCGACTTTCTTCTCCAATGGTCTGCGTTTGCTGAAAGTGGTTATATGCTCATAGCCTATCGTCCTTATGTATTCTATCAAGACATTGTAGGCGTAGTCTATTTCCCCTATGGAATGTGCGTCAGTACCTATTGTAATTGGTATACCCAATTCGCAAGCCCTCTTCAATATTCTAGGAGAAGGATATATGGAGCTTACGGGTTGTCTTAATCCTCTTGAAGAAACTTCTAGACACAATTTCCTCTCCTTGATAAGCTCTAAAGCCTTCTGCTCGTCTTCAAAACCATCGGCGGGGGTAAATCCCCATATCTTAACAAGATCCATGTGTCCAACGATATCGAAGAAACCGGTTTCCACAGCCATTCCCACTAGTCTCAAGTATTTAGAATAAAGGCTGTCAAAACCATTTTCCCTAACCATCTTCTCCACTAGAGCCCTCTGCCTCGAAGAATCTATGCAAATACTGTCGACGAAATGGACGCTCCCTATTACAAGATCAAAATCATAGTTTTTCAATATTCTTTCAACTATTTCCTCGTTTCCCGGTATGTAATCAACTTCAACACCGAGCCTAATGGTTACCCTATCTCTGTATTTTCCAGAAGCCGCCTTAACTTCTCTAACATAGTCTTCGATCTTAAGCGTGTTTAATGAGTGGGTTTCCGTCGATCCATCGGGGAAAACAGTTAAGTGGTCAGTGAAAGCAATCTCTTCAAAACCTCTTTGAATAGCAGTCTTGCAATAATCCGTTATGCTGGAACTTCCGTCGCTGAACACCGTATGAATATGATAGTTTATTTTCACGAGACTGAGTTAGAAAAAACTTTTTTAAACCTTCCTATTCATCTGCCGAGCAGCTAAGGTCAGTTTCTTGCTTCTGGACTTCAAATACAGCTTCACGAATACAAGTTAATATCATCTACTTAACCTTAATTTTCTATTTTTTTATCTATGATTTTTAATGCCACTTTCTACGCAGGGACTACATTCCCATTCTCCTTGACATCTTTTACAAAGGAATGTTTAATCATGAAATCACTTGAGCCGAGATTTGTTTTTTTTTGAGAAAGGAGTTCCGTGATTTTAAAAGGAAATAAATAGATATCTTGATATTTCTGTAAGTACGGCTTATTACAAACGTCTTATTATTCTCCGTTTATTGGTTCATTTGTAAACTAAATTATGAAACAATTCTTAAAATAATAAAATTCTCTCTTTCCCCGGGGGAGGGGTTGGGGGGAATGAGGCCCTCAGAGATTAGAAGTTTGAAGGAAACGTTTCTGAGGACCCTGGTTTTTTCAATGTTGTTGGCTATTTTAACCAATGTTCTTTCTCTTTTCTGGGTAATTGGTGGTGAAGCATGGTTTGAAAATTCTTATCTTTACTCTTCCCCGCCTCCTCATAACTCTGATGGTAAAACGAGTAAAATCCAGATCGATACTTCTATTTCTAAAATGGAGGCGTCATTTTACGCTCCTGCTCAACAAGCATATGAGAAATTAGAAGCCAATGGTTCCACGCATATTGAAAATGTTTTTCAATATATTGCTCAGGACATAAAAGAATTATTTCAACTGATTACCGTCATCTTTTCTTAACCTTCTCATAGCGTTTACAGTAGGCACTGGAAAATTACCCTAAAGTATTCTTGCGAAGATTTTTAACATGCATCAGTCTAGCGGTTTCGGATTCTGGCCAAATTTATTGTAAGCCGGAGTAAAAATGCTGGGTTAAACGGGGAAAGATGCCCGTTTAAAAACCACATATTCGTTGAAACAGGCCTTAAAAAAGGGTTTAAATGGTAAACAGACACCATTATTTAAGAGGTAGAAAAATAATCTTTAAACTATCCGTTTTCAATTCCAATAACAGATGGGGGTAAAGAGAAGCTGTAGGATAGTTATACTCGCGGCATCCATATTTCCACTGCTCATTATAATGCTTTCATGGAATATCACCATACTGAAAAGTGCCTTTAATCCTTCAAATACTCATTGGAGACATCCGGAAAAAGCAAGTGGTTACATCGTTGACGGACGCGGTGAGAATATTGTTGCATTTCTATCTGCCGATGAGGATAACGAAGTATTATTCGCAAGTCTAGACAATGGAACTGATTACTCCATGATTGAGCCTTGCGAAAAGGATTTTAAAGGACCTGTCGGCTATGTTCTTGTTTTCAATAGTTTTACAGATGAGGTTCAGTACCGCTACATATATCTCGGAATAGTTCCTGAAGGGTCTAATGCAGATTGCAGTCCTTCCCAATCTAAAAAGTTCGAGGTCGGCATAGGCGATATTGTTCTGTTTTTCACAGATTCTGAGGGTAGACCGCTTGAAAATGTTCACGTGGTTTTCGATGAATGGGGGATAGAGGGGTATACTGACAAGTCTGGAAGCCTGAGGCTGGAGAAGATGCCGAGGATAAGCTACAGAATTACTGCAGAATGGGTGAGTAAGTATGGTAGTAGAGCTTTTACAAGAGCATTCGTGAAAGGCGACTACATTATAACTATGCCAGTCTACGACGTTACCTTACAATTATTAACTTCAAAAACTAGTCCGGTGGCTAATGCTAATGTTTGGCTGGGGAACTTATACCTGGGTGTTACTGATGGAGAAGGGAGGATCTTGGTTACCCAAGTTCCAGCAGGCAGCTATGTGGTTTCAGCAAAGTGGCTTGGCTCGGATCTTATTCTGCAAGGTGTGAATGTTACAACCAGTGGCGAGATAGTCCTAACACCCTCCAATGTACATAGTTTAACCATAATGGTCAGGGGAGCTATGGGGCAAGCTCTTGAAGGAGCTAGCGTTACCGTCTGGAAGGATGGTGCCGAACTGCTTAGAAGGATTACGGATAAGAGCGGTAGCGTGGAGATTGAGCTACCCGACGGAGAATATGTTATCGAGGCTTCTTTTGATCAGTTTCAGAAGAAGAAATCAGTAACTCTTACAACTGATAGTTTTGAAAGAATCGACCTGGATGTATTTGTAAAAGTGCTCGGTGTTTCGATGACTCTTTCACAAACTATCCTCTCAGTATTAGGAATAATCTTGATGATTGTTCTTTTAGCCGTGATTATTCACGAATATCATATTTACAGGAGGAAGAAATTACCTCAACTCTTTATCGTAAGGAAAATATAGTAACGATTCGGCTTTTTGTTTATCAATTCTTCCTAAAACACAGCATATAACAGCATATAGATGTAAATGAGTGCACGTACTGGTAATACGTCATTCTTATATAGTGAAACGATGAATTCCCGCCTAAATGAGTTCTCCCTCTGATTCGGAGATTAGAGAACGATTAAAATCCATTATCCATGAAATTATTTTGATATTAAAAAAATAGCTGAGCCTTGGGCAATAGCGCTATCGAACTGTCAATTTTGATTTTCTAACACATGTCCTTTTCACGATATTTTACTTTGTCAAAAAATGAATAAAAGTGCGTTATGCGAAAAACATATATTTAACGATTCTAAAAATAATACCGGCTTGGGTAAGAAAAAAGACATAGTGGACAAGCTCGACTTAGAAATACTCCACATTCTTTCCCGGGATCCTAGGCTTAGCTGTCGGGAAATAGCTAAGCAGCTTGAAGTATCCGACAGGACTGTGGCTCGTAGGGTATCCAGAATGGAGAAGGAAGGCATTATACTCGGATACCAGCTTGTTTTGAACGATTATGCTAAAAGCCTTGTTTTCGACACTAGTGATCTAAGCGAGATAAGGTTCACAGTAGCAGAATGGTCTAATTTCGAAGAGGCTCTTCGCCAAATGTATTCTACTGCAGCCGATGTCATATTTTTCTACGCTGGAAAGGGGATTGGCAAGTCGATAATAAGAAGTATGGGTAAAAGCAAGCTTAGTATAGAAGATGCTTTATCCTTCTCTTCTAAAGTGTGCAATATGAGAGGGTGGGGGAATGTTCGCTTCGATAAGTTGAAAGATAATTCAGTAAAGGCTGATCTCAGAGGTCTGAGAATAAACCCTTCTTTCTTCCGGGGAATAATTGCAGGGATGCTTGAGAACATGACTGGAAAGGAACCTGAATCATTGTTATTCACGGAGGATGGTTCACTCATAATAAGGCCCTTGGAGGGTTTGAGCCTTGAAGGATAGAGTGCCCTTTGGCATAGCGGAGCTCGACAACCTTATCCAGGGAGGATTACCCAAGGGGGGGCTTATTGTAATCGCGGGCAGTCCGGGAGCTGGTAAAACAATACTTTCAGCCCAGTTCGTTTACAACGGTGCCATGTTATATAAGGAGAAGGGTGTGTACGTTTGTTTGAGCGAGAGCAAGGAACATTTTAAGAGCAATATGCTCGGTCTAGGATGGGACTTTAATAAGCTTGAGGAAAGAGGCATGGTGAGAATAGTAGAACTGCCTACAGTGGCAAAAATAAGGGTTGAGGATATGACTGATCTTATAGTAGAGGAAGCTAAGAAGTTTAAGGCACAGAGACTCGTAGTCGACTCGCTTTCAGCTCTAAACTTAGCATTAGGCAGTAGGGCTGAAGTCAGGGCGGTGATAAACCTGATTGCCAGAATGTTGAAGCACGTGGAGTGCACAACGCTAATGATCACGGAGAGTCCATGGGGGACCACGGGAATAGGTATGGGTATTGAAGAATTCATAGCTGACGGCATAATACTCATGGAATCGGTTGTTGTGGGAAACAGGCTTGAGAGAAGATTGATGATACTTAAGATGAGAGCCACGAGTCACGATACCAGATACTATAGGCTGAACATAACTAAGGATTCAGGCATAATTCTAAGCACGTACCCGGAGATGTAATCGGGCGGGATGTTTTTCATGATCGACGAGGGCAAAGAACTATGGGATAAATACTGCGGCTTCCTCTACCAGGATTTCCAGAGACAGATCGAGTACAATCGTGAAAAGACAGAAGCCTATTTTAAGAAGATCAAGAACACAAGGCTTCTTGAAGCCTTAGGGGCTAGGGATGCTGAGGACATAAGAGAAATACCTGTTACAACATACGATGATTATCTCTTCCTAAGGGTTTTTGAGGAGAGGATTAGTAGATTGGAAGCAACGACTCCTAAAAATAGAGGTGAAACCCTAGCCGACTACTATATGCGTATTGGAAGGGTTGCTGCCGAACCTATTACAGAATATTTGCCCGGGGAATTCCAATCCTGCGTCAAGACGAGTGGAACAACTGCTCAAAGCAAATGGGTATTGTGGACAAGGCTCTTCCGTGAAGCATACTCTGAGATTGGAATATCTCCAATGGTCATGGCCTGTAGTGAACGCACCGGGGATACTCGTCTCCGTCTAGGGGATAGTCTATTGAACATGGGCGCGCCTCCGCCCTATTTTTCAGGATGGAGTCTACATTTTTTATGCGAGCTTTTTCAATTTAAAGTATATCCTCCACCCGAAGTTATTGATAAGACTTCTGATATTAGGCGGAGAATTTGGATGGTATTAGAGAAAATAGATCGGATGAAAGAAAAAATAGCATTAATAGGGACAACCGCACCACTACTATTCCTGCTTGTAAAATATGTAATGGATAGAAGGTCTTTCTATAGAGAATATTATGAGACGTTGGATATGGGGGCAACAAAGATATACATGTTTTTAAAATCTATTCACGCCGAATTGTTTTGGGAGCCGAAAGATATTAGAGATGTTTTTCCGGTAAAAGGCTTAATAAGCGCAGGTTTCGATTCGAAGATGTACATAGAGCTTTTCAAACGCACTTGGGGAATTGAACCGTTAAACCTCTACGGGGCCAGTGAAATCGGCTTCCCTATGTATGGCACGGTTGAAGATAGGTATAATATGGTCCCGGATTTGAGAACAGGATTCTTCGAATTCATGGATGTTAAGAGTGGTGAAGTGTTTGAAATAGATGAGTTAAAGAAGGGAAACAGTTATAGTCTGATAATAACCCCTTTCGGAGGATGTGTCATTAGATACAGGATTGGCGACATCTTCAGGGTCGAGCATTTAAGGGATGATGGAGCGCCCGTGTTCGCATTTGAAGGAAGAGAAGGATATTCGTTTGACATTTACGGCTATTTCAGGATCGATGAGAGGCTGGCTACTAGGGTTATGATTAAATCTGGGTTGACTTCTTCCGAAGACTGGTGTTTCGCCAAAATAATGGAGCCCAATGAAAAAGTATGCGTACTTATGGAGAAGGAGCGCGATTATAGTGAAGAAGCTGCTGCTGGAATGATATTTAAAGCACTGCTAGATGAGAGCGAGGACTTTAGGAACTTTATAAGGGATTTTAAAATAAGGAATCCCACAGAAGTGATCAAAGTTGAATACTTGGAAAGAGGTGCATTCAAAAGGTATTCTCATTCGAGGTTGAAAATGGGGCTTCCCTATGGTCAAGTCAAACCCCTTAAAGTCATTCCGACTCAAAAAATGGAGATTTTTGAAACATTAAGGGGAATGTAGATATGAACCTCCTCCCTTTCCATCCTTGGCTTCTTTTCTACCCTGCTGCAGCCATATCCTCATTAATAATTGCGCTTCAAATTTTAAAGGGTAGGCCTAAAACATTAAGCTCAAAAAACTTTCTATTATTCGCCTTATCAATATCGCTATGGGAAACCTTCGCTTTTCTTCACAGGATTGCTCCCAATGAAGATACCTCATGGCTCTTTCTACAATTTGCAATCATATTCTACAGTCTAAACCCTCTCCTCCTTCTAATGACTGTTATTTTCCTTTGGAGAGAGAATCCCAAGTTCTACTTGCTAACAATACCTGCAATTCCTTTGTACATACTCCATCTGATGTACGTTAAGGTTAATATCGTGCCATCGAGTTATGGTTGGTCTTACAATTTTGAAATAAATACTTTCACAATAATTGAGTATTTAATTTACCTGCTCTGCTTGCTTGAAGTATGTTTTTTCATCGCTTTTTTGATTAAACGGGTTAAAAGCAGTATTATACGTAGGAAGTATTTCATAATTCTAGTATATTTTATCGTATTTTACGTCATCGGAGTTTTCGGCTTTAACATACTCCTAGTTGAGAATCCAGAAATGCCTCCGCCTGGAGGAATAAATACATACTTGTTCTTTCTAGGTGTTAGCTATGCCTTCTCGATAAGAGAGAAAACAATTAAACCTGAAATAGGGGAGATTAAAGACCTCTTGCTTAAGCAATACATGTCCTTCATTAACAAGTTTATAGAAGTTGTTCCGGGGAAAGAGCTTGGGCAAAGCCTCATTGAGCTTGAAAGATACTTAGTGAGAGTCAAGCTGAGACACGCATTAGAACAAGATTCAGAGGGCAGGTTAATATTAAAGCCAGATGCTCTGGATAAGGCAGACTTAATCACAATAATGGAAGAAACCATACGTTATCTTGAAGACAAGCCTTGGGTCATAGAGCTTTCCGACAGCCTCTTAAAACTATTGAACGTATCTTATATGAAAGTTGATGATAAAAATGGCTTCAAGAGAATGCTTATTCGATGTCAGGATTTTCTGAAGAAAACGGATATTGCCTACGGCCTGATCGGAGGGGAATTTATTCCAGAAATAGGGCGTGACGATTCCCTTAGAGAGCTTCCAGACTGGCAAGCCTGCCTCAGGCTATGTCGCAGGCTTATTTCAGCAATCCTTCAAGATTTCTACAATAACGTTGGAAATACCGTGGAGAGTAAAATGGTCTCGTTCAGCCTCTTGAACCATTTAAGAGTTTCCAGCTTAGGCGAAGTTGAAATTAAAACCCTTGAAGAAAAAGTTAAATCAATGCCTCAAAACGAAAGGATCCCGGCCTTACTGGATAATTTTATACCGTTTATAGCATGGATGGTTGAAGAGCTTTATAAAAAACTGGGTGAGAATATTGACAGTATCATAAAACGTTTGAGGCTCGTGTTAAGGCTTAACATGGATGTTGCTGTAAGAACCATGGTTTACAATAATCTTGTAGAATCATTGTCGAGAAGGATTCCATCGACCTACATAAGCGTGCTAAGGCTTGCTGAAGGCTTTACGGAAAGGGACTTAAACAGGTTTTCCTCAAGAATCAACTTAGACCATGAGAAGCTGGTAGGGAAGGGGATACTTCTCGAATTTGAGCCTGGAAGCACATACTTAGAGTATGTAAGTGATTACGTTATTGAGGCACTAGCCCACGATGATGCTAGTATAATCATTACGAGGAAGGGCAGCCAGTTGCAAGATAGCCTTCAATACCGTAGAAACGTTAAATTTATTCATCCTTCATTAATGACTTTACATACTACAACTGTTTCCGAATCGGAGGTTTACGTACCTCTACAGGATGTCATTCAAATATTAGAATCGCTTGGCAAGAGCATTAAACTCTCCTCCTCACCTGTATTCGTGGTTTTTGACAGTATAACCGATTTCCTAACTCAACACGGTTTCGAAAAAACGTATAGGCTTATTAGAAGCATGCTTGAGTTAAACCCATTAAAAGTCTCGTTAATGGTAACTTTAAACATTAAGGCTTGGGGAGAGAATGTCAAGTCTGCATTAGAAGAGCTTCTGAACATTACTATCCGTGTTGACTAATTTTTTACATTTTTACTTTGTACTATGTGTATTACTCTAATTCCTCTTCTAGTTAAATAATGTGCGATAAACCTCCTGTGACAATACTTAGGATCGGTTTCAAGACACATTATGCATGTCCTATCCTTCCCAGCGATTTCCAGAAGCTTATTAACTCCCTCTTTAAACCTCGTTGTTTCCATATACTTCTCATAGCCTTCGCGACGGTAACCCCCCAGCTCTTCCCCAAGCCAGAAATAGACAATCCCGTTTTCAAGAAGCCATTTCTCTATATTTTCCATGGTGAAGTGTTCTGACTTAGACTTTGGAAACCTTCGGATATCTACCAAAATCCTGATTCGTTGTCTCCTCAGTAATCTTAGAAACTCTTCTTTAGAGAGACTTCCATAGCCTATTGTCCAAATTATTAGTCTACCCTTACGCTCGGCCAATCGAATAATATCCGATTAAGTGGCTTATATGAATTACCTAATTTTTAATGCTTCCTAACTATTATTCTCGTCTTTTGATCAAATTGGTTCGTACTCGAAGTAATTGACGGTTGGTTCTGAAGCCGAATGGAACAATTATTCGAGAATAAGTAAGATTTATATATGTCTAATATGGTATTATCTAAGCTTGAAAATGGCCTCTAGGAAAGACCAAGATCCTACTGAAATTTATCATCCTAAGGAAATAATGTGCTCCGAGTATGTTTCTGGAGGCGGGCTTGTCGAGTTTTTCATAAGGCTTCGTAAAGGGGCTGAATCAGAATTTTTTGACATTCTAAAAATCTTGAAGAAGAATAATGCTATAGGGTTATCCGGTTTCTACGATACCGACTTAGAGAAGGACGAGATTTACATAGGTTTTTTCATGGACATATCGAATATGAAAGACACGACTCTTGAGAAGATAGTTGAAGAGTTTAGGAAGATAAAGGGCGTTCTGGAGGTAAGGTTTTCACAAAGAGTATTCAAAGACCTGATTATTGACGAGCTCTTCTTCCCTTTGATGGTGGGCGGTGAAAGGAGCTTCACCCTCAGGGTTGAGAGCTTCGGAGCAATACTGAAGAGGCTCTACGAGAAATTCGGAACAGGCGCAGCAGTAATACTATACGAAATGGGCATATCCCTCGGAGAAAGCAAGGTTGAAAGCATTATTAAAAAATACAAGGTGGATAAGCAAACGGCTTTGAAAATAATATTGGCTGAGCGTGCAGCTAAGGGATGGTGTATTGCAGAGGCTGAAGAGGTAAACAGTAAGAGGGCAGTAATAATTGCCCGCGAACTTTTCGAATGTCTCCCCTTTAAGGGTAAGCAAGAGAGGCCTATAAGTCAACTTTTCAGAGGATATTTAACAGGGGTCTTCCAAAAGCTGTATGGTAAAGGGTTTACAGTATCTGAGGTTAATTGCATCGCCAAGGGTGATGATGTCTGCAGGTTCCTTGTAGAAGCTGCCAAGTAGTTTTTACATTAATCAGAAGACTAGATAGAAAGTACCATTCTGAAACCTATTAGCAGGATGACAATGATTAAAGCCTTCTTCAATACCTCTGGCCTGGTTCTCCTAGAGATCCTCGGGCCCAATTGGCCTCCAAGAACCGCCCCTAAAACAAGTGGTGTACCGTAATCCAACAATACGTTTCCAAGGCTGAGATGCGATAAGACTCCTGCAATTAGTTATAGTCATGCCGAAGACTGCTGTTGCAACAGCCACGTGTGCGGGGGACTCCTATGAGCATTATTACAGTCGTATCTACTGCTCCGCCTCCTATTCCAAATGGGCCAGTAGCTAAACCGCTGAAGACGCTCGCAAGTTGTGAGAGAAGCAAGTGGGTGAAACCAAGCCATACCCGTAAACATTACCATATCTATCCATTAAGCGTCTCCTAAATAAAGGTCCATCGCCTCCCCTCTTAGCAGTATTCTTAGACTCCTTAATGTCGTTGCCGCTTCTCCAAAGCCTTAAAGCAGAAAATATTTGGAAGAAACCCATTAACATGGCTGTAAGAGCGGAGGGCAGTACAACCACCATGTATGCGCCAATTACCACACCGAGCACGTTCGGAGTATCAAAAAGCAGAGCAAGCCTAATGTCAACCCTTCTCTGCCTAAGGTATCCGTAGGCTGCTGAAAATATTCCACAAATATTAAGAATATTAAGTTTTTAGTATTTAATATTTAAAAAGGGGTACTTCTTCTAGGTTTAAATTGGAATCGATTTATTAACTTGAATGCTTCCCAATAAGCTCCCATTAAACATGGGTTCCCATTCACGGCAATGCTTAAGAGGTTGTATTCAAACACTACGCCACTCATCTAAAGATTGGTTATTAAAATTCTGGAGGTGATGCTTATGACCTCCAACCTAAGTCCTCCCGAATACATGACATGGCTACTTACCTCTAGGTGTAACCTTAGATGTGAACATTGCTACGTTTCTTCACGTCCTTGGAATGGCGAGCTGGAAGGAAAAAGAATCATAAAAATCGTTGAAGAAGCATGTGAAATAGGTGTCGAAAACCTCCATCTAACTGGCGGTGAACCAATTTTACGAGAGGATATTTTCGAAATACTTAAAGCCGCAAGAAACGGTACAAACGTATCGCTTTTCACAAACCTGTTGTCAATGGACAGGGAAAAAGCCAGGAAGCTCGGATCCCTAGGGGTCCAGGTTTTTACAAGCATTGAAGGTGCTACAAAGGAGAGCCATGAAGCCATTCGCGGGGAAGGTACTTGGGACCTCTTAATGCGGCGTATAAGCATCCTTAGGGATGAAGGAGTTAGTTTCACACCAATATTTTCGGTATCACGCTTAAACTTTAAAGAAGCCGGGGAATTTATCCGTCTGACTGAGAATCTAGGAGCTTCATCAGCCCTGTTACTGCCAGTTATGCCATTCGGGAGGGCAAAAGACAGGGGTTTCGAAGCTGATTCTTACGCCTGCATCAAAGCAATAAGTCTGGCGGAAGAGGCTGCTGAGGAGCTTGGCTTCAATATTACTTTGTGGTGTATGCCTTTCGCCGGTATATTAGTGAAATCCAAATACGTCTCATGGGACTCCTGCAAGTCTGAAAGGAATATGGATATTGGCCCGGGTGGAGAAGTCCTTATCTGCGATACTCTTGATGTTCCAGCCTCAAGTATTAGGAATAAGAGCCTTAGGGAAGCTTGGTTTGAACTGAATTCAAATAGCCTTTTCACCGAAATCATGAATAACAATCCCTGTCCGGACTGTCCTATAAGAAATGTTTGCAGGGGAGGGTGCTATGCAAGGTCCTACAAGAAGTATGGCTCTTTCAACAACCCAGATCCCCTCTGCCCCAAGGTTTCACAGGAAATACGTGTCCTCCCAATACTTAGAGGGTAAGAGTGTCTCAAAATAAGACTATTGTTTGCTAACCCCACCACTTTTTCCTCAACGGCATTGCTATTATTTCTCTTATCTCAAGCCTCCTAGACTTATTGCTGCTGAATATTTCTCCGGTTGGAGTTGCTCTGGCTACTATCGCTGTGTCCGCACCTTCCCCACTTCCGCCAACGCCAATAACATCCTCGTACCGTTTTACAAGATTTTTATCAGCAGCTATTAAAACCACTTCTACAGCCACCTTAAAGCCCTGTCCCAGCGTGTAGAAAGAGTCTCTAACTCTATCCATTCCCCTACCATGTAATGGTAGATGAGTATTGTCAACAGCTACTCCTCCTAACTTAATTATCCTCTCCTTGAATTCAGGATTCATCCTCTCATGGGAAACAACTACTAGTTCTGCTCTTCCCCTTAGAGCTTTAGCAAATTTAAACCCTGTTCTCCCGGAAGTGCTAGCAACAATTACTCTATTAACATCATCTAATAGAATCCTTTTCACAACGGCTTTTACAACATCATCGGTATTCTCTGGACCTGGATTAGCAAAATACCTTATGATTCTCCCATGTCTAGACATAAGATATTAAACCATCAGGGTGCTTAAAACTTTTTGAATAGGAGTCGCTATTCTAAACCTTGTGTAAAACGATGGAAAGTATAGAGGACATTGATGAAGTTCTTAGGGGAAAGACTTTACTATTATACTACTACATGCTGCGTAAGGGTAAGCCTCTTTCCATTAGACAAGTTCAAGCCGGTTTAAGATTTAAAAGCCCTTCTCAAACCTTTTACCATCTAAATAGGCTTCAATCAGCCGGATTGATCGAACTCCGGAAAGAAGGTTATGTGGTGAAAAGAATTTACTTAAAGCATTATGCGGTGATTTCCAAACTCATCTATCGCCGTTTTCTCTTCTACTTTGTTTTCTTTGCTACAGCCTTATTTACAGAACTTCTAATCCTGAAACCTGAGAGCTCTTTAAGCTATTTATTTTCGGCAATAATCATACTTCTGGGAATCACCTTTTTTCTCTATGAAACCGTTAAAATTCTTTTGATAAAATGAATTAAGTTTAAATATTTATAGAAAGAATTTTTCATTTTCAAGGATGAGTGTGTTTAAGAAGCTTAAGGAAAAGGTGACTCCTCCCAAAGCTAGATTGACAATTGAGCTGAAGAAACCTTTCTTTGTTCTTGGAGATAGCATAGAGGGTGTCTTGAAATTAGAGTCTCAAGAAGAATTTTATTGTACTGAAATAAGATGCGAGCTAGAATGTGTGGAACGAGTGCGTAGAATAAGAAGATTTTACGATGCAAATCTTAAGAGGGATGTTGAGCAGCAAGTTTGGGAGTCTGCAGTACTATTTTCAACAAGACCCCCGTTAATCGGGGCAATGCATATTCCTGAGGGCTTTATTTAGAACTTTCCATTTAAGATACCGATCCCGCATGGAGCCCAACCCTCTTTCAAGAGTCTAGATAGGATTGTTGTCTGGAGTCTCAAGGGGGTTGTTGCTGTAGAAGGCCGTCCTGATGCAACCAGCAAGACTATAGAGCTACAGATTACTCATCCCTCACAAGTTCCCCAACCGCTGGTTTCAACGGTTACTTGCAAGTATTGTGGGACTGTTTATCCTGAAAGCGAGGTTAAGTGCCCCAATTGTGGAGCTCCTCGTACGCTTTAGAGTTTTTTAAACGTTTCTCAGCATCTTCAATGAGCCTTAGGAAATAATCATTGCCGAGATTTTCTCCACTACCTAATCCAGGACATGAAGGGTCAGCTTCGAAAACATAGGTAGTGCCGATTTTACGCATAAGGAGAGGGTAAAATCTGCATACTAGCGGTCTATCAGAGTATATTTTACACATATTATAAGGATCTAAGAAGCATTTCCCTGAAACCGGTTTCATAACGTATGGGTATTTTTCGTCAATATTTTTATCAGCAAAATTTTCTATTCTAAGTCCTTCTCAGTTAGGACTATCTTTTTCTCTTAACTGTATACGTGTTCATACAACATTTTCCGCAAAGTATGTATTTGAACTCTGTATCTGGAAAAGAAATATCTAACTTTCTCCTCGATAAATCGTTTTTACTTTTTTGCATTCTATCCTTGGATTTAACTCTATATTGTGATATTTAAGCTTGCAATTGTTTTAATAGAGAAGCTTTAAAAATCCCTTTAAATTCGTTTTAACAAGGTGATAATGGCTGAACGAGTTTCAACTATTGGCATTAACGGCTGCTGACAATATTAAGGGTGCTTCTAAGGACGAAATCAAGAGAGCTAGCCGGGTGAGTGAGAAAGAGCTTCAGGAACTTATTAAAAAAGGGTATTTAGAGACTATAAAGACGAGGGGTAGGATTGTTAAATATAGGACTACGGAATCTGGCAGAGAGTATTGTGCGCGTGAAGCCAAGAATTTAAAATTGCTAAAATATTTGAAGGCTAAGCAGGTTTCCAACACCGTGTTTCTCAATGCTTTAAAGTCTGCTTACATGAACCTTGTAAGAACGAGCCCCATAGCCCCCTACGTCAAGGTATCTGATTTACGTGCAAGGTTGAAGGTTGAGCTAGGAATCGAAGATAATGAATTCGACAAAAGGATCATAGAACTAAACAGCAGCAACCCATACGACATCCAGCTCCACATCGGAAGTGGAGAACCACATGAAGGTGTGAAAACGGCGAGAGGTGTTTACCATTATGTCATCATCAAATAGGTATCGCCCATTAATGTTAGAGGCAAATCCGTTTCCACTAACTCCCGTCCCAACCAGAATATGGATTTTGGGAGGAGAATCGAGGATCAATGCGCTTAAGAGGATTAGGGAGGAGATAGAATACTCTTTCAGACTTGAGGAGCCGAAAATAGACATGCTCATCGGGGATGCTGGAAGTGGAAAGACTCATCTAGCACTTCATCTCCAATACTTGTTAAGCCAAGAGAAGCCAAGCCAACCCTTCTCCTATCTCTCCACCATCCAAGATTCCGTTTACAAACCTTCTCTAATATTCTTTGCTTTAAAAGTTGTTGAAGCCCTTGGTGGAGAAGGCTTTTTAAAGAATCTGTCCTTGAGGTTGCATCAGGTTTTAATCTCAAGAATGGTACCAGGGTTGTTTGATGAAGCTGTTTCAACAAACATATTCTCAATCATATTGGGGAGAGGAAGAGCTGTAAGTGAAGTTCTGGATAGAGCTCTTGCAGACTTCAGGTCTATAGGCGAGCTTGTGGAAAAGGGTATTTTAGACATAACCAAGCTTGTAAAGATCGAGCTCCAAGAACTTTCTCAAATCCTCGAGACGAGGTTCGAACCCTATAAAGCCAGAAGGTTTGCTGACCCGAGCCTGGCGAAATGGATACTCTGGCTACCGCACCCATACTACGGCAGTTGGGGTATGAAGCATATTAATGACTATGTGAGAGAATCCGATGATAATGCTCTCAAGTTTTTAACAACAATTGTTAATCTATCTAAAATCATAAGCAATACCCCCTTCGTGATAGTTGTGGACGAAGTTGAAACTCTTTCTGAAGACAATGTTGACGTTTTCTTTCATACTTTAAAAAGGATTGTTGACAGCGGCCCGGGAGGATTATTCATACTCTTGCTTCTAACACCTAGAATGTTCGAAGACTTGAAAAGCCAGAGGTTTAGAGTTGCACCAGCTATAGTTAGCAGGGTCTCTTCAGCGCCAATAAGCCTTGAGAAAATAAGCGTTGAAGAAGCCAAGGATATTGTTGACAGGTATGTAAGAGCCTTATACTTGGATAAGGGTGATGATGGCTATACGAGGATGTTTCCTATGGATAGTGTAAAACTTTTATGGGCTAATTCTGGGGGTGAAATAAGGAGGCTACTTTCTGAATGCTTTACGTGCATCGAGATACTTGCAGAGAGGGTTAAAGAAGGTTCTACCGAGCCTAGGTGGGTTGACACGACGATAGTAATGGAAGCGATTGCTAAAATGGGTTTACCGCTTATAGAAGCAGTAGTCCCGATAGAGCCTGATAGCGATGTTAGAAGCCAAATACTCGCCAGGTTCTACAATATTGAAAAGTCTTCGGAAAGAAGCATTGTGATTGAACAGGCGATTATAACTCTAATAGAGGCAGGATTAGGTAAGGAGAATCTCATTAGGAGGAAAAGGATAAACGTATCTCTAACCAAGAAGAGGGAAGTGGATCTGCTTTTTACAGATAGTACTGCTGGAGGAATTATGGTTGGAGTTGTAATTAAGGCTTTGAAACCTCAAGAGGCGCTTGGGATAGGCAGTGTTGAATCCTTGATAGATTTGGCTAAGAGCAGGAAACTCGACAAACTAATCCTGCTCACAACAAGTCCTCTAAACGCTGATTCTCAAAGTGCTCTGAAACAATTTGAAAACGTTAAAGTACTGTTTCTGAATGATGAGAAGATTTCCACGCTCATATACGTGTCTCAAGTGTTCAAAAACCTATCTAGGCCGGAAAGATTAACTCCCGAGACCTCCTTGGAAGTATTGCGGAAAATAAACCTAATAGGCTAATGTTTATTTCTTCTCCCCCTAGTTAATAAGCGTGCTAGGATGCTTTAACGTCGTTTCTAGAACCCTCCCCATACCTGTCTTCATATAATTCCTTAATGACAGTATCAACTAATTCTTTCAACCTTTCCTCGCTTACACCATACTTCGCCGCTACTTTCCTAAGCCTCTTGATAACTGTTGGATGCGTTTGAAAAGCCTCCTGTCCTTTAGAAGCCTCGATTGGAATAAGGTTAAGAACGGAAAGCTTCACAAGAGCCTTCACATAAGCTTCGGGATTAATGCCTATTTTCAGAACAAAATCGTCAGCCTTTCTTTCAAAAACCCTTATTACGAAATATAGCATTAAAAACCACGATATGAATAAAGCGATATAGACTGAGATGGTCACTAGCATTATTAATATCTCGGATGCATTAAAAGCCTGTTTCAGAGTTTTCAAGAAATCTGCTATAAACCCATATGAATTACCAACCGTAAAAACGAATACCAGAGCAAAAACAATAGCTATCGGCATATGATTATACTTTATATGGCCGATCTCATGAAGGATTATTGTGCTTAATTCTTCGTCATCTAGATTTTTCTCAGCTGTCTCCGTCACAACCACTTTCCTCCTGAATAATCCGATAACCCCTGCATTCGCAACCGTCCCATAGAACGTCCTAACCTTTATTATCGGAGGTGCTTTTTTCAAGCCTACTTTGGAAACCGCTTCTAAGAATATTCTCAACAACCTTTCATCCATGGCAACCATTCCCTTTCGAGATGATAAGTCGATTATTAACGACATTCCTACAAAACCCATTAAGAAACCAATGATTATTAAAAACTGTTGTAAAAACAAGGGCTGGATAAACTTAGATAGAGGATCATAAGCTAGAGAGTTTATTACTATGATGATAAATATGAGAGACAAGGGTAGTAAGTTTGCAACCAATGAGAATTTTTTAACATCCTTTTCATATTCCAACATCTTCCTGAACGGGGGGATTTCTTTCAATATTGGTTTTAAATATTTGCCATGCAGCCTCGTCCAAGTCAGAAGTAGAAAGGCGAGGGGAGCGAATAAAGTTAATGCAAAAGCAAGTGCTGTAGCCCATATGAAGCTTACTCTCCATGCCACGGAGATTGCTGAAGGCAATCCTAAAAGAGGTGGAGTTGGCAGGAAAACTATGAGGAATCCCATAAGCAGTAAGGCTGCTGGAGCATAGTTAAAAATAATCATCAACTTGTTAACCTTCTTCGATGCGACTTGATATTCTTCAAGCCGGCTGAGCTTTAAAACTCTCCTACTCCATAAGGCGATAGCAAAAGCGCATAGAGACGGGGCTGCAAATAAAACTATTATAGAAAAAATTAGAGTCCAAACAGTTACTTCTACTTTTTTAACCGCTATCAATAGCTGTTTGTTTTCATATATGCAAGCTTCCGTAAGATTATGCACGACTTGTAGCGACGAGGGATATTCTATTGCAATTATAACTGGTTTAGCCAAATGGGGCAGTATCTCCGTTAAATCATATATGAGTAGAAACTCATCGCTATCGCTCCAGCTTATGGGGAATGTTATGAGGTAACTGCCATCGGAAAGCTTCTCAGATTTTCTAAGCTCATAACCATGGGCTTTCAGGTTTTCAGCAATCTCAATGAAATTAAAAATTCCACCTGATATTTCTACTAGCGGCTTTTCATCAATAAGCTTAATAGTTATAGAACTCCCTTGAGAACCTGAAGCACTCGTTTGAGAAAAAGCTATTATTAAAATTATTATCAGGACGCTTACAAGTGCATTCAGCCACTTAAAGCTGAGCATATTTTACTTTTTCCCTAAATCTGTCTAATTTAAATTTTGCTTATAAAAAGTTATAAAAGCGTCCTCATCCATATTGTTAGAAGTGAAGTTTCTCCTAACGTTTCCAGTTGGCATTGAGGATATAGTTAAGGAGGAGATTAAAGAGAAGACTGGATGCTTAATCGAAGAAAATCCTCTTAACGTTCCTGGTAAATTCATTATTCAACTACCGGAATCCAAGAGAAGTATTGTCTCATCGCTTAGGAGCGTAGATTCTATTGTGGAATACATTGGCTCGCTCAAGATTAGCAGGGATACGAGTGCTCTCGACAAGATTTGTCAAGAAATGTTGAGTATTGAATTCCCAGAGGATTTCCGTAATGCTTCTTCCTTCCGAGTTACTTGCGAGAGAAAAGGTGAACATGATTATACGAGCATGGATGTTGAAAAGGCTGTTGGTCAAGTTTTAGTAGATAAATACCGTCTTAAAGTTAAGCTTGAAGATTTTGAAATAAATGTTTTCGTAGAGATTATTGACAACTCGTGCTTTATAGGATTGCTTAAGGAGGAGTATTTGCGTAGAAGATACTTTGTCTTCAACCATCCTGCTGCTATCAAGCCTTCCATAGCTTATGCGATGATCAGATTGGCTGATGTTAAACCAGGCATGACTGTGCTCGACCCTATGTGTGGGGGTGGCACAATACTTATTGAAGCAGCTTTAGCACTAAACAACGTGAAACTCTATGGTTTCGATATTTCTGAATACTTCTTAGAGGGTGGAGTGTTAAATGCTGAAGCCATGGGCCTTAGCGATCAGATAGTTTTTAAGAGAGTCGATTGCAAAAAGCTTTCAAAGCTTATTGACTTTAAAATCGACAGAATAATAACAAATCCTCCATATGGTACTAAACCCCTGCCCAAAATGGATCCATGCCCACTATATTTCAAATGTCTAACAGAGATGAAAAAGGTTTTGACAGAAGATGGAAAAATAGTTATAATAACCCTTAAGCCTGATTGCGTAAAAAATATTGCGCATAGGGTGGGACTTAAAATAGAGCATGAGAGAACTGTAAAGCACAATGATACTCTCCCCCAGATTTTTCTTCTATCGAGCTCTTTAAGTTAATTTTAAATTTATCGCCGTGAAGTAAACTTATGAAACCACGCATCTTTATCTCGCGTAGGATACAGGAATCTGCAATAGAGATGCTCAGAAAATATTGTGAAGTTGAAATCTATGACTCTGAATACCCTGTGCCTCGAGATGTTTTAATTAAAGGCTTAGAGGACAAAGATGCTGCACTCATACTTTTGAGCGACAGAATTGACAAAGAAGTTCTGAACAATGCTAAGAGGCTTAAGGTTTTAAGTACGATGAGCGCTGGTTACGACCACATAGATCTTGAAGAAGCTACTTCCAGAGGTATTTACGTTACAAACGTCCCAGCCGTCCTTACGGATGCTGTAGCAGAGTTTGCAATCGCCCTCATGTTTGCTGTTGCAAGGAGAATCGTCGAAGCCGATAAGTTTGTTAGAAGCGGCTCATGGAAGATCGCCTGGTCCCCAACCTTCATGCTGGGCTCAGGAATAGCCGGTAAAACTCTAGGTATAGTTGGACTTGGTTCTATAGGTCAAGCTATAGCGAGGAGAGCCAAGGGACTTAGTATGGATGTCATTTACTACAGTCGGACTAGGAAACTTGATTTTGAAAACGAGCTGGGAATAAGCTACGCTCCGTTCCACGAAGTTTTATCTAAAGCAGACTTCATAGTGCTATCCGTTGCTTTAACTCCTGAAGCGATGGGGATGGTGGGAGAGAAAGAGCTTAGGCTTATGAAGAAATCTTCCTACTTAATCAATATATCTAGGGGGCAGGTTGTTGATGAGGCTGCACTAACAAGAGCTCTTAAAGAAGGCTGGATAGCTGGAGCTGCTCTCGACGTGTTTAGTAAAGAACCTCTGGACCCTGATAATCCGCTGCTCAGCTTAAGTAACGTTGTCTTAACACCGCATATAGGTAGTGCTACTTTCGAAGCCAGGAGTAAGCTTGCTGAAACTGCTGCCGAAAACATACTGCTTCTTTTAAAGGGGGACGTTCCCGAAAGCCTACTCAATCCTGAAGTTATGAAGGTCAGGCCAATAGAAGAAATCAAGATGCTTTAAGAAGCCCTTGCTATTAAATGTTTTTAAACCAGTCTATGCTTTTCCCTATAGGAGATGAGTGAATTCGTTAGAAAATATGAGGAGGAAAGAGGTTTATCTGAAAAGATTGCCTCCTACATACCCGGTTACAGAGGATATAAGCAGAAGGAGGTTAGAAGGGAGGCGGATAAGCTTCTTCGAGGATTCATGGTTAGGAAGCTTGAGGCAGCAAGGTCAAACTTGAAGGACGTTGCCAAGGAGGTTGCTAATGCTGACGCCGTTGAATTGTTTAAGACACTGAATAGGGTTACTGCGGTAATTGATAGGGTGATAAATAAGGTTGAACATGCGGATTACGGCTACTCTGGATTCTTCGATTTCGTTAAGATACGTGAAGACGAGCTAGATAGGCTTATGGATTATGACTATAAGCTCCTAGGAACTTGCGACGAAATATCTAGACTAGCCGTTGAAACGAGTAGTAACGCCAGTGCTGGAAGCCTCGATATGCTCCCAAGCCTCCTTAAACAGCTTGAGTCTAGGCTCTTAGAATTCGAATCCGCATTCGCCTCTAGAGAGGAGGCTATAATATCCATTAAGGGAGGTGTTTAAGAATGCCTCAGATAATAGAGTGGGTTGGAGCATCTGCCGAAGACATTGTCTGGAGATATCCTAAGGAGGAGATAACTTGGGGTGCACAGCTGATAGTACACGAGTATGAGGCGGCAATATTCTTCAGAGACGGAAAAGCCTACGATGTACTTGGTCCAGGAAGACATACTTTAACTACGATGAATCTTCCGCTTCTGACTGGAGTATTA